>NZ_JBSGZI010000081.1:10588-37569 GCF_053610945.1 Streptomyces sp. NPDC054849 | reverse complement strand
ACCCGGGATTCGTCCCGGGTGGACCCGGCCCTCCCGCGGCACCACACCCCACCATCACCCACCCCACACCCCACACCCCGAACGGAGCCCCCGGGATGACCGGAACCAGGTCCGATTCCGCCAGCGGCCGCACAGCCGGCGAGGGTGCGTGGGCGCTGCCGCTACTGGCGATCGCGCCCGCAGCGGTCCTGAGACTCTTCACCGACCTGTCCACGCCCCTGCTCATCATCGCCTGGCTTTGCGTCGCACTTTCCGGCGTATTGCTGGCGGCAGGCTGGAAGACGGTCCTCCGCAACTCAATGCACGGCGGATCGGCATGGTTCACCTGCGTTATCGCGCACGTGGCATTCGTGGTGCAGGTGATCGGGCTCGTACGGCGATAGGCGAATCGAGCCGCAGAACACTGCAAGCGCAGAACGATCGACCGATCGACAGCACGACTCGGAATTCGAGCAATAATCGGGGGAAGAGGCCCGCGGGTGACGGCCTTTCGGTTTCCACGCCTGTTCAGGTCGCCGGATGCGGACTTCCTCCCCCTTGCGATAACGCAGGGAGACCCTACATGAACCGCCGCTCCATGGATACGGAGCCCGGTGGTGTTCTCGTCGAGGCGGAATGCCTCGGCCGCTCCTTCGGCACCAAACGCGTCCTGGAGGGGGTCTCGCTGACCCTTCGCGCCGGGGAGGTCACCGGCTTCGTCGGCGCCAACGGGGCCGGGAAGTCCACCACCATCCAGCTGATGCTGGGCCTGCTGCGCGGCGAGGGCCGCACCCACTACCTCGGCCGCCCGCTGTACGCGTGGGGCGCGCCCGGCACGGTAGTCGGCGCCGTCCTCGGCGGCGTCGCCGGCCATACCGGGCACCGCGTACGGACCCACCTGCGGATGGTGGCCGCCGGCTCCGCGGCGCCCGACCGGCGCGTCGACGAACTCCTCGACACCGTCGGCCTGTCGGAGGCGGCCGGGCTCCGTCTGGGGGAACTGTCGCTCGGCATGGCCCAGCGTGTGGCCATCGCGCAGGCCCTCATCGGCGATCCGCCCGTGCTGGTGCTCGACGAGCCCGCCAACGGGCTCGACCCCCACTCCATCCGCTGGCTGCGGGAGTTCTTGCGCGCGCAGGCCGACCGGGGGCGGGCCGTCCTGGTCTCCAGCCACTTCCTCGGGGAGATGGAGCAGTTGGCTGACCGGGTGGTCGTGCTCTCGCGCGGCCGGATCGTGGCGGCCTCGCCGATGGCGGAGTTGCTGGCCCGCGCTGCCGACCGGCGCGTGGTGAGCGTGGAGTGTCCCGACCTGCCGAAGCTGACGGCGCTGGTGGAGGAGCGGGGCGGACTGCTCGCCCTGACGGACGGGCCCGACGGTCTGGGCGCGACCGTGACCGGCCTCGACCGGGTGCGGATCGCCACCGCGGCCGCCGAGCAGGGGCTGCCGCTGTACTGGCTGCACGAGGCGGGGCCGTCGCTGGAGGAGTTCTATCTCGGCATCGCAGAAGAGGAGTTCAAGATCTCGTGAGTACCACTTCGACTTCTGCCGCGGCCCCCGCTTCGGCCCAGCCCGCTTCGGCGGGGCCCGCCGCGGCCGCACCCGCCGGACGGGCGGCCGTCACCCCCGCCGAGGCGTTCCGCCGCGCCTGCCGCTACGAATGGCGGCACTTGTCGGGGCTGCCCTCGACATGGATCCTGCTCGGGATCGTGACCGTGCTGAGCCTGGCGGCGGGCGTCTCCGTGCTGCTCGACCTGGACCCGGACCGGCCCTTCAGCGCAGCCGCCATAGCCGACACGATCGCGTGGACGCCGCTGGCCACCCAGATCCCGGCCCTCTCCTTCTTCCTGCTCGTCCTCGGCACCGGCCCCGTCTCCACCGACCTGGTGCGCGGAGGCGCCCGTACGACCTGGCTGGCGGTCAACGGGCGCCGTACCGCCTACGCCGCAAAGTCCCTGGTCGGCTTCGCGGTCGCCGCCGGGGCGGCCGCCGCGAGCGCCGTCCTCGGGGCCCTGTCCTGCGCGGTCGTCATGGCGGTGGCGGGCGCGCCGCAGCCGGCCTGGTCCGGAGTGATGGTGCCCGCGCTGCGGTTCACGCTGTGGACCGGCTGCTGGGCGCTGCTCTGCCTGGCGCTGGTCTCCCTGATCCGCAGCCGGATCGTGCCGGTGCTGATCCTGTGCATGTGGCCGCTGATCGTGGAACGGCTCGTGGGCGGGGCGCTCGGGTACCTGCCGGGGCTCGACGGGGTGGGCGGGTGGCTGCCGTTCGCCGCCGGGCGGGCGATGCTGACCGACCTCTCGGCGTACCCGGCCGACGACCGGTCCTTCGCGGAGGCGCTCGTCGGGTCGGACCTGTCGTCGGGCACGGCGACCTTGGTGTTCTGCCTGTACACGGTCCTGATCGCGGGAGCGGGCTGCTGGGCGTACTGCCGCCGTGACGCGAAGGCCGGCTGAGGCGGACAGAGTTCACCCCGGATCCCTGCCTCCTCCCGGCGGGCTGACACAGCCACAGCCACCGACGGAAAGGGTGCTGTTGGGCGGGGTGAAGGCCATCGGAGCGAGGACCTGGCCCGATCTCGCCGTACCTCACCGAGTACATCCGCCGCTTCGCGGAATACCCGCCGCGCGGAGACGGCCAGCCGGAGACCGACGGCTACGGCCAGGCGGCGTGACCCGGCAGCAGGGCAAGGGGTGGTCGTCCGATCGCCGATGGCAGGATCGGCTCATGGGATTGAACATGGTTGTCGGTGCCCTCGTCGATGCCGAGGACGACGAGTACACCGAGATGGTCCGCGCCGACTTCGTCGCAATCGGCGAGCTACTGGAGCGTGCGGGAGCGCGACAATGGACTGAGCCCGACCTGGACGAGGAGGAGAGCGCGGAGTTCGAGGCGCGGGGTTACTCGGGCTTGCACACCGTTCGCCGTCTCGCCGTCCACCTGGCGGCGGGCGCCTGCCGGAGCCGTTCGACAGGACCCAGCGGGCGACTGAAGACGCGCTCCTGAGCAAGGTGTACGAGGCTCTCCCCAGTGCCCCCTGGACCGTTCGACCATCTGGTCCATCATTCGGACTGCGAGGGCTACTACGTGCCGGTCGACTTCGCCCACGTCATCGTCGACAAGAAGGCGCCGGGCGGCTACCTGGGCTCTTCGGTGCGACTGCTGGCGGAAACCCGTCGACTGGCTGAAGCCCTCGGCCTTCCAGAAGAGCTCGATCCGCCGGCACTCCCGCTCCGCCGCACCAGTACACAACGTCCGCGACGAGGACGCGGCCCGCCTCTCTTGTTCGTCCGCCACCACGTCAACATGCTCGTCAGGTACTCCTTCCAGCGCCCCGACCTGCCCGGGGGTCTGCGTCCGCTGCGCTGTGACCCCAGCCGGAAAGTAGCCGTCGAGCTCGTTGTCAGTCGGTGGCTTGGTAGAGCGTGGTCCAGAAGTCGTTCATGGCACGCGGCGAATCCGGAGTGGACAGTCCGACCTGGGTGAGCAGGACTCCGGTGAGTTGGTTGGTCCTGTCTGCGTAGGCGGTGGTGCCGGTGCCGCCGAACCAGCCGAACTGGCCGATGGGCGCGTAGTCGCCGCGATGCGTGCGCACCGCCATTCCGAAGCCCCAGCCGCCGTTCGACCCCTGGCCGGACGACAGGTGGGCGACGTCGCTGAACATGGCGTCTCGGGCGGCCAGTTGCGCGGGCGAGAGACGGTTGGTGGTCATCAGTTCGACGGCGGGCCGGGACAAGATCCGTTCACTCCCGTGCATCCCGTGGTTCAGCAGCATCTGGAAGTAGGCGTGGTAGTCGTCGACGGTGGAGACCAGTCCGCCGCCGGCGCCCTGAAACGCGGGAGGCACGCTGGACCTTCCCCCTGCCGCCTCGTCCCACACGACGAACTCGCCGGTCTGCGGGTCGGGCCCGTACAGGGGTGGCAGACGGTCGATCTTGTCGGCGGGCACGTGGAAGGCGGTGTCCTTCATCCCCAGCGGATCGAGGATGCGTTCGCGCAGGAACGCCTCCAACGACTGTCCCGTGACCCTGGAGACCAGCACGCCGACCACCTCGTTGCTGAGGTCGTACTGCCACCGGACTCCGGGCTGGTACTGCAACGGCAGCTCGCCGAGGCGGCGCATCCACTCGTCCGGCTCGGGCGCCGGCCCGGATGCCACGCTGTAGTCGAGACGCTCGAAGGTCGCTGCCCTGATCGGGGAAGCCATCGACTCGAAGTCCACTCCGAGCCCGAACGTGGAGGTCAGCAGATCCCGTACGGTGATCGGCCGCTGTGCCGGCACGGTGTCGTCCAGCGGTCCGTCGGGCCGCTTCAGCACCTGCCGGTCGGCGAGTTCGGGCAGCCACTGATCCACCGGGTCGTCCAGCCGCAGCCGACACTCGTCGAGCAGGACCATCGCCGCCGCCATCGTGACCGGTTTGGACGTGGACGCCATCCGGAAGATCGTGTCCCGGCGCATCGGCGAGCCACCGTCATGACGCATCGTCCCGATCGCTTCGACGTGCGTCTGGCCGCCACGGCTGACCAGGGCGACAAGGCCGGGAATCTTCTTGGACTCGACGTGCCGTGCCAGCACCTCGCGCAGTCGGCGCAGCCCTTGGTCGGAGAAGCCGCTGTTGCTCGTGTCCATGATGAATCTCCTGTTCACAGTGTGGGTTCTCACGGCGGCCCAGGTGGCTGCCTGGCCCTTCGAGCGGCCATGTGAAGAGCCTGCAGCCTTGACCCAAGGTCAAGGTCAACCCGCTTGCGCGATCAAGGGGTGACCAGCACCGATCGCAGGCGGCGTCCCGGTCCTCCTCGGCGGTAAGGGGGATGGGCGGGAACTGGGGCGCGCTATCCTCGCCCCTGTGATCGTCCGGACTTCCCGGCCCGTCGCCGCCGCGGTTCGCGAGACCGTGGTCGCCCACGACCTGGAGGTGCGCCGAGCGATGGCAGAAGGGCTCACGATCGGTCAGGCGGCGGCGTACGTCGGTGTCACGATCAAGACCGTGCGGCACTATCACCGGCTCGGCCTCGTTGCCGAGCCGGAACGCGACGGCTCCGGCTACCGCCGTTACCGATCGGGCGAGCTGTTCCGGCTGGTCCAGGTCCGGACCCTGGCCGCGGCCGGCGTGCCGCTGGCCGAGATCGGTGACCTGCTCGACGCCGATCCCAAGACCTTCGCCGCCACCCTGGACCACGTCCGTCACCAGCTCACCGAACGGATCGACGAGCTGATCGCGCGCCGCGACAGGCTGCACCGTCTCGACCATGGCGACCGGGCCCTGCTGCCCGACCGGGCCTGCGTGGTCTTGGACCGACTCACCGAACTCGGCTTCAGTCCTGACTACGTCGCCGGTCAACGCGAGGCTCTGGTGCTGGCCCGGGCGCTGGTTCCTGAAATCTTCGACAACTTCCTGACCCGGCTTGGACATTCGCTTGACGATCCCGAGTCCGTCGAGCTGACCAAGCGCGGTTGGGATGCGAGGTCCTGGGATCCGGACGACCCGCGGCTCGAGGAGCTGGCGTCCACGCTGGCCGAGAAGCTGCTGACCAACCGCGCGCTGCTGGCGATGCCGAACGGGTTTCAGAACCAGCCCGAAGCCGTTTCCCGGTACGGAATGGTCAACCACCACCGGGAAGACCAGTCACCGTCCATCGCCGGCTTGAACACGCTGGTCGAGGCTAACCTGCGCGCAGCCGGCATCGCCGTTCCACATCAGTGACGGCCGCCCAGCAGACCCGGTACTGCGGCGGGTTTCAACGACGGCCCTTCTCGTCGTGCTCTGGTGGGACTGACCCGAAGTCAACCCGGCGCCCCCAACCTTGAGCACCTGGGGGTTCCGTGCCCACCCGGGCCGTCGCGGGGTTCTTACGAAGGCGTACCGCTTGCCGTTCAAGCTGTCGGCCGGCGTATCGGTGCGTGCATGTCGGTGCGCCAGGGGGCGAGGTCGGTGGCGACATGGTGGAGGTAGCTGCGGGCGTGCGCCGAGTTCACGGGACCGCGGGAATTCCAGGGCCTGGGTTCCGGCTGACAGGCCCCGGTCGAGGCTCCGTCCTGGAAGTGCTGCCGGCCGGCACGGCGAGGCGGAGGGCCTGGAGGTGGCGCTGGGCCACCTCGTGACGGCCGACGTCGAATGCGGCCCATCCGGCGACGGGGACAGTTCGGCGGTCGCCGCGAACAGCTCCTTGCCGATGGCCTGCGAGGAGGCCCGGTCGCCTTGTGAAACCATCTTCAGGTCGGACGGCGCTTCGACGAAAGGGCCAGGGAGACGACCCAGGGCTGCCCGGAGAGGGTTTCGACCTGTTGCCGGGACAGGGAGGCCGTCGCGATTGTCCGACCGGCCCCGGCGTCGTCCACGTCCACGCCCGCGCCCCGGAGGATTTCCTGCTCGGCGCCGTTGGGCGGGTGCGCCAGGCGCAGGATGACCAGCAGGCCCCGGTCGGTCGGTTCGAGCCCCGGGGTGTCCACCTCGGCGGCGAGGGAGGCGTCGAGCTTGCCGTAGTCCACGCCTCGATTGTCACAGAGACCCGGCCGCGCCGCCGATCGGTGTCACGGACCCCGCCGCCTCCACAGGCCGACCGCCCCAGAGGTCGGCCCCACCCCCGGGCCGACCGCCTCAGAGGTCGGCCCCGGCCCCGGCGCGTCACAGGCCGGCTGCGTCGATCAAGCCGTGTCCCCACTTCGGGTCGAATGCGCCGGGTGCGCCGCCCGGGATCTTCGCGGTCGAGTTGAGCGCGTCGAGGACCTGCTTCGGCCGCGCGGTGCCGTCCTGTTCCAGCAGGAGCGCGGCCACGCCCGCCACGAACGGGCACGCCATGCTCGTTCCCTGGAGCGCCACGTGCTCGCCGTCGATCGTGAAGGCCCGCTGCATGCCCAAGGCATCCCGCGACAGGGCGGAGACGATCATCGCTCCCGGAGCCGCGATGTCCGGCTTGGGCGCATCGTCGCGGCGCGGGCCCTCGCTGCTGAAGGTTGCGATGTCGTTCGCCACCAGCCAGGTCGCCGCCCGCTGGATGCCGTCGACGTCGGTCCACGCCGTCCGGGTGGTGGCGGCCGCCACCGTGATGGCCTGCGTGGCCGTGCCCGGCGAGCCGATCTTCATCTCGTCGCGGGCGAGCGGACCACTGAACTGCGGCGTGGGCCGCGCGTCCGGGTGCCCGAGCATCCACACGTCGGCCCGGCAGACTCCGTTGCTGACGGAGGCCGCCCGCAGCACCAGCCGCCACGCGTTCAGCGGGGCTGCGGCGCCGGTCGTGTCGGGTTCCACGCCTACGAAGAAGTTGTGGTCCCCGTTGCCGGCGTCCGTGCCGGGCGTGACGATCTGCACAGTCCCGTCGGCCAGCTCGTACGTCTCTTCGGGGCCGCCCGAGGCACGTACGGCCTGGAAGGGTGGTCATGCTGACGGCGACCGACGAACACGGCGATCTCTCAGGAGAAGGTTCTCGAGGCGATGCTCGGCTGGGCTGGCACGAAGCCGGGCTGGCGGGACGGCTTCATGAAACATCGGGGCCGTACGGCCGCGCGGAGCCGTCGACTGATGCGGAAGCGGCCTGACCAGGGCGGTCAATGCCGCAGTAGTCGAGGTCCGTGAACTCGAGTTCCAGACCCTGGGCGCGGGTGCCGCCGTCCTTGAAGTAGACCGCTTGCAGTCCTGTGGGTCCGCCGCCGCGCCATTCGATGAGCAGCGGGTCGTCCTGGCGGACGGTGTCGGGGTTAAGACCGGCCCGCCGCAGGAATTGAGGAGGTCGGCGGGGCTGAGGGCGCGGGCGGGATCTCGCGTCGCCGCGGACGCGGCGCCCGCCCTGAGCGTCCGGCGGATAGACGACTACACGAGCAGGGCTCATCCCTTCACCCTGCCGGTGCCCGCTTACTCCAGCACTCGGAGCGCGGTGTCGGGCCGACAGTAGGTGCAGGCGGGCACGCCCTCGGCCAGCAGCCGCCGTATCTGCTCCGGGTCGGCGGCGGCGCAGCGGTTGCCGGTGCCCAGCATCGTTCGCCGCGGCGGCCGCCCAGCACCACTGAAAATGTGCTTTTACATCCTCACTGTTGTGGGTGTTGCGCACGCGGTCGTATTCCCCGCGAATCCGGAGGCGGGCGGAACCGTTCGGCGGCGCGCAAGGCGACGTGCGCGCCGCGGGCGTGCAGTGGCCCGGACCGGACGCGCCGTTGTGATGATCCGTTCACCTTACGTAGCGTGGTCAAGCGGCACGATCGGTCCTCGGATCGGGAATCCGCCGCATGCGCATGCACACCGCAATCCCCCAAGCGAAAGGGAGTTCGACCATGACGTATGAGCGCCCCACCCTCACCAAGGCCGGCAGCTTCCGCAAGGTGACCGGGATCAAGAACACGGGGCCCAAGGACATCCTCGGCGGCAAGCAGCTCCTCTGACGTGAGGGCCCGGCCGCGCCGCTGAACTGGCGGCCGGGCCACCGGGTGGCGGCCCCCAGCCGCCACCCGGCCATCCTGCTTCCCGTACATCGCCGACCGAAGGCCGTAGTCGTGGAAGACTCCCTGTCACTCCAGGCCCTGCCCGCCTGGTTCGCCGTCCTGCCCGACACCAACGCGGCCGCCGCTGTCGCCGCCAAAGCGCTCACCCATGCCGCCCAGGGTCTGCGCCACCGATCCGGGCGCCCCTGGCTGGTGGGGCGCTGGGCACCCTCGAGCATGGTGGTGGGCGAGTGCGGAGGGACCCGTCTCGCCGTGCTCGGCGAACACTCCGTCACCGCCGAAGCGGCCCGACGCGCAGCCGCAGCCGCCGAAAGCACGTCCCTGTCGGCGCTCGACCGCATCAGCGCCACCTGGGTCGGCAGCCTCCACCTCGTGGCCAGCCGCGGCGGGCGGGTCCGGGTCCAGGGCGGCGTCGTCGGCATGAAGCGGGTGTTCTTCACCGATGCCACCTTCCCGGCGGCCGGGGGCGTCGGCCTGGCCTCCGACCGGGCAGACGTACTCGCCGAACTGGTCGGCGCCGAACTCGACGAGCGCAGGCTCGCCCTGGAACTGCTCACCCTGGGCGTGCCGCACCCACTATCGGGCTCCCCGATGTGGAAGGGCGTACACGCCCAGAGCGGCGGCCACTACCTGACGCTCGACTCCGACGGACGGGCCGAGGAGACCCGCTGGTGGTCGCCCCCCAGTCCGCACCTGACCCTGGCCGAAGGTGCCGGGCGCTTCCGAGAGGCGCTGACCGCCGCCGTCGCCACGCGCACGCGCGGGCGCGAGCTGGTGACGGCCGACCTGGGCGGGCTCGACTCCACCGCCGTGTGCTGCGCCGCCGCCCGCGGGGACGCGAAGGTCGCCGCGTACACCGCTGCCATCCACGACGAACTCGGCGACGACGTGTACTGGGCCCGCCGGACCACCAGGGCACTGGGGACGATCGAGCACCACATCGTCCCCGCGCCCGACCTGGCCATGACGTTCGACGGGATCGACACCCTCGACGACCTCCTGGACACCCCCAGCATCCTCACGGTCGACCGTAACCGTCGCATGCACATCATCGCCCTGGCAGCCGCCCGCGGGTCGAGCCTGCACCTGACCGGCCTGGGGGGCGACGAACTCCTCGCCGGATCGCCCGCCCGCCTGCACGCGCTGATGGGCACGCATCCCCTCACCGCTCTGCGGGACCTGCGCGGATACACCGCGAAGTACCAGTGGTCCCGACGGCGCGTGCTGCGCCAACTCCTGGACCGCCGCTCCTATCGCGCCTGGCTCGGCAGAGTCGCCCGCGACCTGAACACGCCGACGGCCCCGGCGGACGAACCGCTGCTCGACTGGTCGGCGCCGCCGCGGATGCCGGGCTGGGCCACGCCCGAGGCCGTAGAGGCGGTACGCGAGCTGCTCCGCGCCCACCTCTCGGAAGCCGAGCCCCGTGGCCGCGGGCACGGCGAGCACCGGGAGATGGCCGCGATGGACGGCATCTCCCAATGGACCCGGCACATCGGCCAAATGGCCGCCCCGCTGGGCATCACGGTGGCAGCCCCGTACTACGACGACCGGGTGATCGAGGCGGCCTTCGCCATCCGGCCGCAGGAGCGGATCACTCCCTGGCAGTACAAGCCGCTGATCGTCGAAGCCATGCGCGGCATCGTCCCCGAGGCCAGCCGCACCCGCGGCACCAAGGCCAACGCCACCTTCGAGGAGGAGGCGGGGCTGCGTCGCCATCGCGCCCGCCTGCTGGCGCTGTGCGAGGAGTCGCGCCTCGCCCGGCTGGGCCTCGTCGACGTGAAGGTCCTGCGCGAGTGGTGCCGCCGGGCCCTGTCGGCCGAGACGGAGAGCTACTTGCTGCACCCGACCGTGGCCTGCGAAGTATGGCTGCGCTCCCGGGAGATGACACCGTCCCGGACGCGGCCCCTGACGGAACGGGAAAGGTGAGCCCATGTGTACGTTGAAGCCCGGGGTGCTACTGACCGAGACCGAGTACGGCATGGTCCTGCTCGATCAGAAGAGCGCCGAGTACTGGACCCTCAACCCCACAGCGGCCGTCGTGCTCCGTGAGCTCCTGGACGGCTACAGCGCCGAGCGGGCGGCGGCGGCCCTCGTCGAACGGTACGAGGACGTGGGCACAGAAGTGGCCGCACAGGACGTCGTGAGCATCGTCGAAGACCTCCGCTCCGCAGGACTCATCACGCCGTAGCCGGCCCCGGCCGCCGACCGCCCCGAAGAAGGGAACGCAGATGTCGACCCCGGAAGCCATTCCCTACCGCCCTCGCTCGGTCCCCCTGGCCCGCCGCCTCGGGGCGCGCATAGTGATCGGCTGTGCCCATGTGCTGGCGACCCTGCCGCCCCAGCGAATCCGGGCCGTGCTGGCCCGGCTCCGCCGCGGAGCCCGGCCCGCCACGTTGGCCGAGGCGGAAGCGGCCCGGGAGACGGTACTCGCCGTGAGCCTGGCCGCGGGCGGGCACAAGGGCTGCCTGCCGCGGTCCCTGGCCACGGTTCTGCTGTGCCGCTGCCGCGGCCAGTGGCCCACCTGGTGCGTCGGGGTACGCACCCGCCCGCCGTTCTCCGCGCACGCCTGGGTGGAAGCCGAGGGCAAACCCGTCGGCGAGGGCACGCCGGCCGGGTACTTCCAGCGCTTCTTCACCGTGGAGTGAGCCCGTGACCACTGCTTCGCTCGCCCTCATCGGGCACCTCCGACCGCAGCGCGGCCGCATGACGGTGGGTGTCCTGCTGGGTCTGCTCGGCAGCGTGATGGGCCTGGCCCAGCCCATGGCAGCCAAACAGGTGATGGACGACATGGGGCGAGGAGGCCCGGCATACGGCCCCGTGATCGCCCTCAGCGTGCTGGTGGCGGCGGGAGGGATCCTCGCCGGCCTCGGGCACTACGTGCTGGATCGGTCCGCGGAGACCATCGTCTGCACCGCCCGGCGCCGACTGACCGACCGTCTGCTGGCGCTGCGCGTACCGGTGGTGGAGCGCACTGAACCAGGTGACCTGATCTCCCGCGTCACCTCCGACACGGCGCTGCTGCGGCACAGCGCTCCTCAGGCGGTGTCGGCCGCGGTCACCGGCACCCTGATCACCCTCGCGACGGTGATCATGATGGGCCTGCTCGACGCCGTGCTGCTCGGCGTCACGCTCGGCGTGATGGCGTTCGTCGGCATCGTCGTCGCTGTCGTGGCCCCGCGGATCGGCCGGGCGACCCGGCATACGCAGGAGGCGGTCGGCCACATGGGCGCCGCGCTGGAACGAGCCCTGGGCGCCTTCCGCACGATCAAGGCGTCGGGGGCCGAACAGCAGGAAGCGCAAGCCCTGTACCGGGCGGCCGAGCACGCCCGGCGAACCGGTGTCCGCGCTGCCGCCTGGGACGCGGTGTCCGCGACCCTGTCGGCGGTCGTCGTGCAGGTTTGCTTCCTGGTCGTGCTGGGAGTGGGGGGCGCGCGCGTCACCTCCGGCGCCATCAGCGTCTCCACCCTGGTCGCCTTTCTCCTCTACCTCTTCGCGCTCGCTCCCCGGATCGGCCAGCTGGTTGAAGGCGTCGGCCAGTTCCAGATCGGTTCGGCCGCCGCCGCCCGGATCCTGGAGGTCGAAAGCCTGGAGGTCGAGGACGCGCGCCGCGGAAGAAGAGAAGGCGGCGCGAGTCGGCCGAAGGCGGATCCGCTGCCCGCCCGCGTGGCATTCCGCGATGTCCGCTTCGCCTACCGCCCCGGACTGCCCCAGGTCCACCACCGTGTCTCCTTCACCGTTCCCGGCGGAGGCCTGACCGCGTTCGTCGGGCCGTCCGGCACGGGCAAGACCACGGTCTTCTCCCTGATCGAACGCTTCTACGACCCGGACGCCGGCCAGGTACTGCTGGACGGGACGGACGTGCGGCAATGGCCCCTGGCCGAACTGCGCGCAGCCATCGGATATGTAGAACAGGACACGCCCGTCCTCGCCGGTAGCCTGCGCGAGAACCTGACGCTGGGCGACGTCACTGCCACGGAGGAAGAGCTCCGTCACGCCCTGCGCCTTGTCCGCCTCGACGCGGTGGCGGACCGCCTGCCCCGTGGCCTCGACACCGACGTCGGCCACCGGGGCAGCAGACTCTCGGGCGGCGAGCGCCAGCGCGTCGCGATTGCAAGGGCCCTGCTGCGCCGCCCGAGACTGCTGTTGCTGGACGAAGCCACCTCACAGCTCGACGCGGCCAACGAGGCGGCGCTGCGCGACACCATCACCGACATCGCCGGTCGCATCACCGTCCTCGTCGTCGCCCACCGCCTGTCCACGGTCACCAGGGCCGACCGCATCATCGTGATGGAGGCCGGCCACGTACGGGCGGTGGGCACCCACTCCGAACTCCTCGCAGCAGACACCCTCTACCGCGAACTGGCCACCACCCAGCTGTTGAACGGCCGGTGAGCGACACCGGCCCGGAACAGTGGGTCCAACGGCTGTTCGACGCTCGCGACCAGGACGCCACTCCAACGCACGGGCCGAGACCACCCCGACCAGGAAGTGCTCCGCTGTGCCTTCAGCCGACTGGGCAGCTGAGCCCCCCGGGGCGCTGGCAGGACCTGCCGCCGGCTGCGGCTGGAGGCGTCAGGGAATCGGCTGGCGGGGCTGGTGGTTTCTGCGGATTCGCGGGTATGCGTCGTCGGGTTTGGCTAAGACGTCATCTCATTTGGTGAGGTGTCGTCGGATAAACGGTGCCGTTCCCAGGACGAGTGCGGCGAAGACGGTCAGTCGTTGAAGGCCAGGCTGAGCGGCGAAGCTGCTGTGCTGGATGCCGTAGACCGCGTACCAGTTGGCGGCGAGGTCGGTCGCCATGATGGCGCAGGCGAGGTCGACTCCTCGGCGTTTCCCCCTGATCAGGAACACAGCGGCGAGCGTGTCGAAGAGCGCCAGCGACGACCAGTAGAGGTTGAGCCAGCCCGGTGCCCAGTCGTAGGGGTGCAGACCGTGGCTGAGAAGGTCGGCTACATGCGCGGAAGCGCCGACGAAGAGCAGCACGGCCGCGATCACGCAGACCGAAATGACCGCCCAGCGCGGGGTGTGGCGCATCCATCCGATCACGCTGTGGATCGTCCCATTTCCGGGCGCTGCCCGTCAGGCCGCCAGCCTGCGATAGCAGATGAGAGCGGCTGCGACCCGGCGAAGGCCGGGAAGTGCTCGGCCTTGCGCTCGTAGAGGCGGCGCAGGCGGCGGCAGCCGCACATCACGGTTGCGGCAAGCCCTGCAACACTTCTCAGTATGGGAGAGCCAGTCGAGATCATGCCTTACGACCCTGCTTGGCCAGCCATGTTCGCCAAGTGGGGCACGTGCCTACGTGTCGCCCTCGGTGATGCTGCGGCTCGTATCGACCACATCGGGTCCACCTCGGTGCCAGGATTGGCGGCCAAGCCGGTGATTGACATCCAGATCTCAGTGGCATCGCTGGAAGCGACGGATGCATTCCTGCGCCCGCTGACAGAGATGGGGCTCGTGTACCGGGCGGACAATCCCGAACGGACCAAACGATACTTCCGGGAACCTCCAGGTCAGCGCCGGACCCACGTGAACGTACGGCAACTGGGCAGCTTCTCACAGCAGTTCCCACTACTGTTTCGCGACTACCTCCGGTGCCAAACGGCTGCCGCGAACGAGTACGCGGCAGCCAAGAAGCACTGCGCAGCCAAATTCCGCAACGACCGTCCCGGCTACGTCCAAGCAAAAGATGCCTTCGTATGGGACATAATCCGACGCGCTGACGCCTGGGCCCAGCACACCGGCTGGGCTCCCGGTCCCAGTGACGCCTGACCAGGCCGTCGGAGTTACGAGACAACCCTTACGGCAGAAGTCACCTCATTTGGTGAGTTGAGTGTGCGGTAGCAGATCAGGGTGCAGGCGATGCTGGTGAAGGCGAGGAAGTGCTCGGCCTTGCGTTCGTAGCGTCGGTGGAGGCGCCGGCAGCCGGCGAGCCAGGCCATGGTGCGTTCGATGGTCCAGCGATGACGGCCCAGCCGCTGCGAGGACTCAACGCCCTTGCGGGCGATGCGGTGGGCGATGCCGCGCTCGCGTAACCATCTCCGCAGGTAGGAGTAGCCGTAGCCCTTGTCGCCGTGGATCTTGCCCGGCTTGCGCCGCCGGGGCCCACGGCGGGAGCGGATCGGCGGTATGCCCTTCACCAGTGGGATCAGAGCCTGGCTGTCGTGCAGGTTCGCCGCCGAGATCCCGACAGAGATGGGCAGACCGGTCCGCTCAGTGATCAAGTGGATCTTCGAGCCGTACTTGCCCGGTCCACAGGATTCGGACCTGTCAGGTCCCCCTTTTCAAGGCCCGCATGTTTACCGAGTCGATCGCGCAGCGGGACCAGTCCAGCTCGCCGCGGGCCCCGAGCTCATCGAGGACCAAGCGGTGGAGCTTGGCCCACACCCTGGCCTTCGTCCACTCGGAGAAGCGCCGGTGGGCTGTCGCTCCCGACGGCCCGAACGACGCGGACGGCAGCTGCTGCCATGTACAGCCCGACGTGGCCACGAACACGTTCGCGGCCAGCACCTCTCGGTCACCATGCCGACGCCGGCCACCACCCTGAGGCCGCGAAGGAGCCTCCGGCACCACTCGCTGGAACAGCTCCCACAGCTCGTCCGGCACCAGCCGCTCGACAAATCCCCATGAGTCCCAAAGGCGCACCGAACACGAAAGCCGCTATTCCCCACACGAGAATTTGCCCCTCGCTGGAGGTGCTTCCAGATTCCACCTCCATTCCAGCCGGAATGGAGGTGGAAGGTTCCATTCCGGCCGGAATGGTGGGATTCATGTCCTTGAGAAGGTAGTATGTGGCCACACCGATGGCCAATCCCAAAGATGCCAGCAATGCCGACTCGATTTTTGATCGGCGGAAATAGCCCACCAGCAATGCGTAGCAGGCCCACGGCCAGCCGCTAGAAAAAACAATACTCACGGCGACACAAACGGAATTATCCCATTTCCCGACAACGGGGCCCACTAGGCCGAGTAGCAAACCCGCGCCGAGAGACACAGTGACCGGCACAACGCGAGCACGTGTAAAACGTGTGATTGTTCTTCCCCCCGTTCAGTGGGTCAGTCCTGGCTGGAGGTGTTGCCACTCTGAGGCTGCGCGGGCAACCCAACACCCTCAGAGTGGCTCACAACCTACCGCACCCTCCCGGGAGTTACTGCTTGGTGCGGCGATCAGAACCTCATCGACGCTGTGGTAGGTGGAGCAGGTGTAGGCGAGGCCCGCAGTGAGGTTCGCGTGAGGCGAGTTGCCGGCTCGGCCCAAACGAGACATGTATTGCCCGCGAGCTTCACCCGTGGACGAGTTCCCCTTTGTCTGGCGATGGTGATTCGAGTAGCAATACTTGTTGACTACCCCGGGGCCAGGGCTTCGGCGTAGTCGCGTGACGTCTCTTTCGTGATCATGTGAGTCCGAGGAGGGTGAGAGGTCGGCGGGCGTTGCGGGCGTAGTGCCGGAGGCCGGCGGCGATGCTGCACTTCCCGGCGAGATGAAGGGCGCCGATGGCGAAGTTGCGCCAGGTCGCCATGGCTCGGGGTCCGGAGCCGGTTCGCAGTTGGGAGGCGTCCTCGGCGAACGTCACGTCTCGGATGTGGTGCAGGGCTTCGATCTTCCAGTGGCTGCGGATGAGCCGAGCGAGCTCGGCGGGGGATAGCGGATCGGGCCGTACGCCGAAACGCTCCAGGACGGACGGCGGGGCGTCGGTGATGCACTCACCCACCGCCAGCAGGGAGGTCGCTCCGGCCAGAACCGCGCACGCGGTCAGCGCGAGCATGACGACCAGAGCGTGCCGTACGCCGCGCGGATCGCGAGTGTCGGGCACCTCGGCCAGACGCTCCAGCAGGCCCGGGATCTCCCCAGGTACGGCCCCGGATGCTCGCGGAGTTGGTCAAAGGCAAGGGGGATCGGCGATGACGCGTCGGCAGGTACGGTTCATTCGCCCGCGGTGTCCTCGGCCTCCCAGCGAAGCAGGTCGCCTGGCTGGCACTCGAGCACCTCGCAGAGCGCGGCGAGCGTCGCAAAGCGCACCGCCTTGGCACGGCCGTTCTTGAGTACCGCGAGGTTGGCGGGTGTGATCCCTACGCGGTCCGCGAGTTCACCCACGGACATCTTCCGCCTGGCCAGCATCACGTCGATGGCGACGGCGATCGGCATCAGATCACCTCGTCCAACTCGGCCTGCATCTGCGCCGCTTCGACGTCGCGGGCGACCGCCTGGGCGGCAGCATCCGCAGCACGAGCACGATGAGCGCGACTCCCAGGATGGCCACGCCAATCCCGCCCATGATGAGAGTGACGCCCGGGTCGTCCCGCTGGCCGGGCGCATTGATGGCCGTGACCGCGAACCACACGAGAGCAGCCGCAACGATCGCGCCGATGACGACGTCCACGTACCGGAAGGCGGCGTGGGAGAACACGGTTCCGCGCCGCACCATCGTTACCAGTCGCCATACACAGACCAGGGCGACCTGGGCCGTCCCGCTGCCCAGGATCGTGATCACGCGCAGCGGGGTCAGCGGGAGCGACCCGTCCTCCGGGTCACTCCCGCTGACCAGCGCCCACACCATCAATGCCTGCACGCACACGGTGCCGGTGAGCACCACCACGAGCACGGCGCGCAGCGCGCGCACTGTCAGCTTTCCCATGACCCGTCCTTCCATCGAGTTACGATGGGAATCTATCGAATGTCGATAGGTGAAGCAAGGGCAGGGTCGGGCTGACAGGCGGCGATTTCGCACCATCGCGGGATGCCGCCGCCCCCCGCGACATGGCGCGATGTGAAGGTTTTCGATCCTGCCGAAGTCGACCTCGCTTAGCCACAAATCGGACACCATGCGACTACGCCGAAGCCTTGACCCCGGGGCTGACCTCTTGTGCGTACCAGCCGTAACACCAGTTGCCACCGCTGGACGGGCTGAGGCATGTAGTCGACAGCGGGCTCATTGGCCCTGACATGCGAGCGAAGCCACCCCGGCAACTCACCCTCGACCCGGGCGATGACCGCGCCCCGGCCATCGAAGCGGTCACCGACCGAGCCTGCACCCGTTACGGACCCGGCACCATCCGGCCCACCACCCTCGCCACCACCAAACAGGCCGGCAAGGGCACCGTCCCTGAGCACCCCAAGCCCGATGCGCTGTGCGAGCCGGCCGAGAAGGTGGTCTCCGGCGTTGTCGGTGCCGGCCGCGATCATGAGGAGATGAGTGCCGAATACCGCGCCCGAAGGCCCGCACACGGGCATTGGCGGGGTTGTGTGAGCGCGTGCGGGGCGCCCTTCAGGATGGGCGCCCGGATCCTCGGCGTCCACGTCCGCCGGTCGATCTCCGGTCAGGCGTAGCTGAGGATCACCAGGAGCGCCGCGCATTCCGCGAGGAGCTGCGCTGCCAGCGCCACCTGCCGTACGCGCAGGGCGGCCGAGGCCATGGCGACGACGAACGCCACGGCGGCGATGCCGGCACTCCAGAGGAACAGCCAACCGGGCAGTCCCTGGGAGCACTGCTCTCCGTACGTGACGCAGCGCGACGCCCGCTCGGATGCCAGGGTCAGCAGACCCGCCACCACGGCGGACGGAACGAAGAGCGCCGCGGACAGGACGGCCCGGAAGCGAGAGCGGTCCCTGCCTGCGGCGTGCGCCTGCGCCGGGGGCATCGCAGACGTGGAGGTGGACGTGGAGGTCGTGTGCATGCCCCGATCCAACACGGTCCGCAGATCAGGCACAGCCGCTGTGCTACTCACCGGCAAGTGCGCTCCGTACTCAGAAGTCGTCAAGTCCGTTGGAGGGGGGTGAGTCTCCGTACCGTCTGGCAACCGCGGCGGCGCGGCTGCGTAGGGAGGTGCGCAACGACTGCGGGGCCAGGGCTTCCGCGTCCGTGCTGAGCTGCCACAGCGCCCATTCGGCGTGCCGGGAATCCTGGAAGGTCACTTCCAGCCGCAGCCAGCCGTCTGCATCGGGTTCCTCTGCGCGGACAGCCAACGCGCTGTCCAGCAGTTCCTCCCGCCGCGTCGGATTCACTCGTACCAGCACGATGATGTGGTCGCCGCCGGAGAGGAACCGTGTGGAGCGTTCCCGCCAGATCCGGTCCAGATCGACCTGGTTCGGCCGCTGCGCCCTTTCGGGAAGTTCCTCGGCGGCCAGTACCCGCGACAGCCGGTAGGTGCGGTCCGTGCCAGATCTCGTGGCCAGCAAGTAGCCCCGGTCGCGTACGGTGACCAGGCCGATCGGGTCCACGGTGCGCCACTGTGGTCTCTGGCCCGTGGCCGCGTAGTGGATGCGCAGCTTGTGTCCGGCGAGCACCGCGCGCCTGACCTCGATCATCGTGGTGTCGGGTACCTCATCGGTGACCACCCGGCGTGACAGCAGGTCTGTCTCCGGGTCGACGAGAAATCGCTGGGCCGCGTCGCTCGCGGTGGCCCGATGGTTTTCGGGCAGCGCGTCGACCACCTTGCGCATGGCCGAGGCGAGCGCCGAGCCGAGGCCGAAGACCTGCTCGCCGCGCCCCGAGCCGGCGGTCAGCAAGGCGAGGGCCTCCTCGTGGTTCAGCCCGGTGAGCTCGGTATGGAAACCGGGCAACAGGGCGAAGCCGCCGTGTCTCCCGCGTTCGGCGTAGACGGGGACGCCGGCCGCGGACAGCGCCTCGATGTCGCGTAGCACGGTGCGGGTGGATACCTCCAGCTCCCGGGCCAGGGCGTCCGCTGTCAGCCGACCGCGCCGGCGCAGCAGGAGCACCAGTGAGACCAACCGGTCGGCGCGCATCCCAGAACTTTAAAGGAATACATGACTGAGGGTGTCGTGATTTGTTGTGAGGCTCGTTGACGCGACGCCAGAGCCGGCTGCTACCGAGCCGAGGGACGTCGTCCTCCCGATGAATCGAATGGAGCTGATGTGGCAGTGGAACGAACGGCGGTCAACCCGGTGACGTGGTCGGTGGACATGGGATTCAACCAGGGCGAAATCGTCTCCGGGCACACGCGGACCCTGTACATCTCGGGGCAGACCGCAATGAGCGGCGACGGCAAGCCCCAGCATGACGGTGACATGGCGGCGCAGTTGACGCTGAGCATCGACAACCTGACGGCCGTGCTCGGGGAGGCCGGCATGTCTCTCGCGAACCTTGTCCGGCTCAATGTGTACACGACCGACGTCGATCTGCTTTTCCAGCACTACGGCGTGCTGGCGGCGCGGTTGGGAGCCGCGGGGGTGGCGCCGACCTCCACGATGCTCGGGGTGACGCGATTGGCGATCCCGGGCCAGATGGTCGAGCTCGAGGGTACCGCCGTCGCGTGATGTGACCTCGCCGCCCCTGCTGCCCGCGCCGGTGCAGGGCCTGTGATCGGGCGCGGCCTCTACCAGAGGCGGACTCGATTTCCTCTCAATGCGTTGGACAGTGGCGGCGGGCTTTCCACGCTTGATGCGTGGAATGCGCCCTCGTCCACAGGGCGGTGCGCTCGGCTGCTGAGGCGTCGTCGAGGGTGAGGCCGAACACATCGGCCAGAGCATCGAACCAGTGGTCGGCGGCGTCCAGTTCCCGTTGCCGCCGGCCCGCCTGGTCCGTCCTGCTGAGGATGCAGCCCTCGAGTGCATCGACGCCGTGGGCGTCTCTGCGTATGGCGGAGACGATGCGAACGAAGCCGGAGTCCGGCGACGTCGACAGCTTCCGGTGCCAGGTGACGAAGTCGCCCGGGCCTGCTGCGGGGGCCAGGGAGAAGTCCATGCCGGCGAACGTGCCGCGAGGGTCGTGGTCGAACCGCCAACCGCCCGGCTCGACGCCCGAGCGGGTCAGCCGGTATGTGAAGGGGCCTTGCCGGTAAGTCCCCGCCCGTAGGGGAAGCGGTAGGTGCAGTGCGTCACCGAGGCCGACGTCGACGAACCATGACCGGCCTTCGCACGCCACGATGAGCGTGAGATGGTCGCCGGTTACTCCGGGCGGTGGGTTGTCGGACGTGCCGTGGACTCCGCCACGATGCCAGGAGACGGTGTAGCCGAGTGCTTGCAGAAGGGTGGCGAATGCGCCGTTGAGATGGAAGCAGTAGCCGCCGCGTCCCCGCAGGACCCGGGCGATGGACTCGTGCGGCTCCACGGTGGTCGGCCGACCCAGATGGATCTCCAGCGTCTCGAAGGGGACCCTTTCCACGTGCGCGGCATGGAGCGCACGCAGACCGGCGACCGAGGGCGGGCCGGGATCCGCGATCCCCAGACGCTGCAGGTAGCTCTGCACATCGACTTTCTGCATGGCCGTGACGCTAGCCAACGGTACGGAGCGGGGCCTCGGCTGCGCGCCGGGTGTCTCCCTACTCCGTTCGTCGTAGGACCAGCACCCATGCGCGAGCGGTCCAGGGCTCGGAGGCGGCCGGGGGCGCTCTGGTCCTCTGGACGAAGATGCACGCATGAGCAGAGAGATCGACGAGGTGAACGAAGCCATCGCGGGTGAGTTGCGTCTGATGGACCCCGGCGTACGCATGTCGAAGACGCTGGCCCGGGAACTCCTCCATCAGGACTTCGTGGAAGTCGGCGCCTCGGGCCGGCGGTGGACGTATGAGGAAATGCTTGCCGAGCTGCCCGACATGGACGGGGCGGCCGAAGACGGCCCGCGCTATGAACCCTCGAAGATGACGGGTGTCGTGCTGGCGCCCGGGCTGGTGCATCTCACCTACGAGACCACGATCGCCGGAGATCGGGCACGGCGGAGTTCGCTCTGGCGCAAGCAGCGCGCGGGTGGCACGTGGCAGATGTACTACCACCAGGCCACGCCCATTCCGCCCGAGGGCATGTGACCGCATCGTCTCCTGCGACCGCCGTGCCGCGCCGCGCCGCCACCGATGACGAGCAGACCGTGCAGGCGGCGCGCAGGTGTAGGCCGTCACGTCACCTTCACACCGGAGATGGCCGTCACACCTGAGGTCGCCTTCACACCCGAGATGGCCGAGGCCGGCCTCGGGCGCAAGCCGTCCCAGCCGCACGAAGAAGCACTGCGGATTCCTCCCATCGGGTGGCTGGAAGGCGCGTACGGCGCCCGGAGGGGGAGGCGGGTTGCGCCGGAAGGCCGGCCGGGGGTGGCTACCGCCCGGCCGGCCCCTGGATGCGCAGGGTCCTACAGCTCGTCGCCCTCGATGCCGCCTTCTCGCAGCCGGTCCGCCTCACGGCGACGCTTGGCCTCTTCGTCCGGGCTGCGGGAGGGCTTCTCCGGCTGCTGGGGGCGTGCCTGTTCCTGGCCGGCGGGGCGCTCGGGGCCCGTTCCCAGCTCATCGGGACCCTTGCCCGACTGTCCCGGCTGCTGCCGCTTGTTCTGCGTACCGCCCATGACGGTGGCTCCTTGCGAAGTGAAGGGTGGGGAGTCCTACCCGCCACACGCTGACACGATCTGTTACGATCCGCATCATTTCGGTCACTCAGTGCCGCAAGGGTGAAGCCCAGTCGCGTTGCGGCCGCGTCCGGCAGGCAGCGTTCGGCGGCGCCCCGCGGATGGGCCGAAACGCCCACCTGCCGTAAGGAGCCCCCGTGCCGGAGCGGAAGCCGCCGAAGGGCCGCACCGGGGCCTGACGTGACCGCTCCGCCTCCGTCTCAGCCGCAGCGGCGCATCCATCCCCCGCGACAGCGTGGCGTGCGGGTGCGGCCCGCGGCGGGGGACGATGAGATGGCTGGGAGCACAGACGCCGGTACGTGATCACTGCCCGGCATAGGGCCGCAGCGTTCGGCGGCCGGAAGGAGAGCCCGGAGATGGGTGCGATCGAGCCCTCGCGGGACGGTCCCGACAAGGCGAGGGCCGCTACGTCCGGGCCGGGCGGCCTGCTCGATGTGCTGAGCGTGGCCGCCGTTCTCCTTGACGCGGAGGGCAGGATCGATCTGTGGAGCCCGCAGGCCGAGGACCTGTTCGGATACACCGCCGAGGAGGCACTCGGCGAGTTCGCGGGCCACTTGCTGGTCCATGAAGACGACCTGCCCGACGTGCTGGGCATGTTCGCTCAGGTCATGGAAGGAGGGGGCAGCTGGGTCGGCGTCTTCCCCGTCCGGCACAAGGACGGCAGCACGCGCATGGTCGAATTCCGCAACATGCGGCTGCTGGACTCCCAGCAGGAGTACTACGCCCTGGGCCTCGCCGCGGATCAGGCGACGGTGCGGCAGGTCGAACGGGATCTGGCTCTGTCCGCCCGGCTGGTGGCCCAGTCGCCGGTCGGACTGGGCGTACTGGACACCGACCTTCGGTACGTGTCGGTGAATCCGGCGGAGGAGCGTCTCAACGGCGTGCCGGCCGCCGAGCACATCGGCCGGCACGTCCACGAGGTCCTGCCGGCCGTGGGCGCGTCCTTCGAAGCGGCGATGCGCGAGGTTCTGGCCACCGGCGTCCCCATCGTCGACCAGTACACCGTCGGCCGTACGCCGGCCGACCCCGATCACGATCACGCCTGGTCGATCTCGTTCTACCGGCTCGAAGCCCCCAACGGGACCGTGCTGGGCGTGGCCACCTCCAGCGTGGACGTCACCGAGCGGCACCGAGCCGTCGAAGAACAACGTCACACCGCCCTCACCCTCCAGCGCAGCCTGCTGCCCCACACGCCACCGCGGCGGCCGGGACTGGAGGTCGCCACCCGCTACCGCCCCGCCCAGGCCACCATGGAGATCGGCGGCGACTGGTTCGACGTGATTCCTTTGAGCGGCGACAAGACCGCACTCGTCGTCGGCGACGTCATGGGCAGCGGAGTCGCCGCCGCAGCAACCATGGGCCAGCTGCGCACCGCCACGCGGACGCTGGCCGATCTCGACCTCGACCCCGCCCAGGTCCTGCACCACCTCGACCACGTCACCGAAGGTCTCGATACGATCGCGACCTGCGTCTATGCCGTCTACGACCCGCACACGGCACAGTGCCACCTCGCCCTGGCCGGGCACCTGCCGCCCGTCCTGCTCCATCGGGACGGCACGCGCGAGCTCCTCGACCTGCCCACCGGCGCGCCGCTGGGCGGTTGCGGTGTCGCCTTCCACACCGTCGGACTCTCCCTCGAGGTGGGCGACCAGCTCGTCCTCTACACCGACGGCCTGGTCGAGACCCGCGATGAGCCGATCGATACCCGTCTCGACGTCCTCCTCGACGTCCTCGACGACCCCGGCCGCTCGCTGGACGAGACCTGCGACCTGCTTCTCCACACCCTGCGGCACCCGGGCGATCATGACGACGTGGCTCTGCTCATCGTCCGAGCCACGCCGACGCCCGGGCAGGCCGGCTGAACATGCCGGTCCCGTGCGCGCGGGCGGCGTGACGGCTACCGGCTCGCCGCTGCACTGACAGGCCGCCAACGCGATACGGGGTGGTCTTCTCGTCCGCCGCCGCCGCCAGCCGGAAGCGGTCACGGGCCGCACGTCACCCTCCCGGCACGAGTGAGAGCCTTTCTGGTAGACGGGAAGCTGCAGAAATGCTGCTCCACCCCGCAGAGTTCAAGAGCTGCGGGGTCAACGGCTTCAGAGAGGTGTTCCATGACGAAACGTCACGCAGTGGTCGTCGGGGCGGGAATCGGAGGCCTTACGGCCGCCATCGCACTGCACCGGCGCGGCTGGCACGTCACCGTCTGCGAACGCGCCCCCGAACCCCCTACCACCGGCGCCGGCATCGGCCTCGCCCCCAACGCACTGCGCGCCCTCGACACGATCGGCGTCGACGCCGCCCGCGCCGCCGGCAGCTCCGTCCCCGCGGCGATGGGCCTGCGCCGCTCCAAGGGCCGATGGCTCACCCGGACCGGCACCGCGGACATGGCGGCCCGCTACGGCATGCCCCCCATAGCCGTGCCGCGCCCGGCCTTCACCGCGGCACTCGCCGCCGCCCTGCCACCCGAGACCATTCGCTACGGCACCGCTGTGACCGCCGTGGACGACGCCGCAGGCCGCCCGACCGTTCGCACGGCAGCCGGCGTGGACCTTCCCGCCGATCTGGTCGTCGCCGCCGACGGAATCCACAGCCCGCTGCGCAGCACGTACTTCCCCACCCACCCCGGACTGCACTACATCGGGGAGACCGCCTGGCGGGCACTCGTCGACGCTCCAGATCTCCGGATACCCGCCATGAGCGAGACCTGGGGGCGGGGTGAGCGGTTCGGCGTGACCCCCCTCTCCGACGGCCGGCTGTACCTCTACGCCACCGCAGTCGTCCCGGCCGGCACCCGGTCAGCGGACCCTCGTGCGGAACTCCGGCACCGCTTCGGCTCGTGGCACGACCCGATTCCGGCCCTGCTCGACCGCGTCAGCCGCCTCGACCCGGCCGACGTCCTCCAGAACGACCTCTACGACCTGGCCGCCCCGCTGCCCCGGCTGCACCACGGCCGCATCGCCTGGCTCGGTGACGCCGCCCACGCCATGGCCCCCAACCTCGGCCAGGGCGGCTGCCAGGCCATCGAGGACGCGGTGGTCCTCGCCCACCTGCTTCCCGCCGGAGACAGCGGCGGCAGTGGCGACAGCGGCGGCAGCGGAATCAGCGGCGACGGCGACAGCGGAAACAGGGCGGACTCCGTCCCGGCGGCCCTCGCCGCGTACACCGCCGCACGCCGCGACCGCACCGACGCCGTGCGCGTCCGTGCCCGCCGGGTCGGCCGCCTGGGCGCACTCCGCAACCCGCTCGCGGTGGCCGCCCGCGACCTCGCGGTCCGTGCCACCCCCACCCGCCTGGCCCTGCGCGGCATGGACGACGTGTTCAACGGCTTCCGCCTGCCCTGACCGTAGGGACGCACGCAGACGGCGCTCCTGCGTCGCAGGCGGGATATGCCGAAATGAGCCGTAACTGCCGCCCGGCACATGCTCGTTGATGAAACGATCAAGCTTGCTTTTCATATAAGTGATCTGGAAGCCTCCGTTTGACTCACCTGTCACATGAGCATCGGAGGCAACCCCACATGCCCAAAAGGCGAATACGTCGAGCTTGGCTCACGGCAGCTGCCGCGGCCGCGCTCGCGTTCACCGGCCTTGCGGCACCGGCCCAGGCGGAGGACCTTCCCCCGGATGTACCGGAGTCCTGGATGCAGGAGCCCCGCGCCACCGAGGGCACTTCCTCGCCCTTCAGCACCCGCGCCTGGACCGCTCCCGGTGGTGCGGCCTCGCCCGGTGACTTCACGATGTCGCCCGGCGAGATGAACGCCGAGACCACCAAGCGGGTCGCCCGCCTCGACTCGGTGCTGCCCAAGTCGGGCGTGCAGAACCTGCTGGCCGGTGCGAACCGTACCGTCCAGCCGTGGTGCTCCCGCGACTCCTTCGGCACCGCCCCGGACCCCGACATCAAGTACTGCCTGCAGAACGACGACTCCGTCTCGCAGGAGTGGGTCCCCCAGGGCTTCACCGGCGTCTCCGACGCCAAGGACAACGAGCTGTGGGGCGACGCCGGGAAGATCCAGCTCTTCGCCTCCTATGACGGATGGGACCCGGGCCGCGAGAACGACCCGCTCCCGACGGCCGGCGACTGCACCGCAGCCGAGCTGGAGGCCGACGACGCCTGCAACCAGAAGGGCGTCAGGATCACCTTCGTGCAGAACCGGACCAACCCGGCCACCGGCAGCCCGGAGGTCAAGTACCGGCACGTCCTGCTGGGCTGGACCTATGTGAACTCCGCCGACCACGTCTCCTTCGACGGCCTGCACGCCGGCGAATACCCGATCCAGAAGGGCGTCCACGCCGGGGGGATCGTCTGGTACGGCAATTACCTCTACGTCGCGGACACCCGCAACGGCCTGCGCGTCTTCGACATGCGCTACATCATGGACCTGGACCCGGACGGCGACCCCAGCACGCACGACGAGATGGGCACCGACACCGACGGGGTGAAGACCACCTCCAACGTCGAGGTCAAGACGAAGGTGGGCCGGCACGACAACGTCTGGTACAGCTTCGGGTACCGCTACGTGATGCCGCAGGTGGCCGCGTGGAAGTTCAAGGCGACCCAGAGCAACCCCAAGGGCTCCTACGCCTGTGTCTCCACCGGCGCCCCGAAGGCCTCCTACATATCACTCGACCGCAGCACCACCCCGGACCGCCTGATCATGGGGGAGTACTGCCGTCCGGAGAGCGGCTATCCCTCCACCGGCCGCATCGCCTCGTATCCGGTCGCGGCCCTGGAAGGGCGCTCGGCCGACGCGACCGCCGAAGGCTGGGCCAACTACCTGCCGATGGCCAACGGCGGCGCCCAGGGCGCAGCCGCGTACAACGGCACGCTGTACGTGAACGAGTCCAAGGGCACGGACGAGCCGGGCAACCTGTGGCGCTTCAAGTGGAGCAACGGCCAGCTGGTCCAGGACGGCCAGGCCGTCAAGACCGCGCGGGGCGCCGAGGACCTTTACGTCGAGCGCGGTACGGGGCGGTTGTGGTCCGTCTCCGAACACCGCCCGGGAGTGGCGTCCGACTGCACGGCGAACCGGGATCCTGCAGATCCGGCGGGGACGGACTACTGCCAGCGTGTGCTCTACGGCCACCAACTGAGCTGGCTCGACGCCCAGCCGTAGCCCCACGGTGCCTCACGTCGTCGTTCGTGGAACGGTCTCCGCGGGGCGCTTAACACAAAGACCCCGCCCCCCCGCCCCCCCCCCACCCCCCAACCCCCCCCCCCCCACAGCCCGCCC
>NZ_JBSGZI010000081.1:0-10578 GCF_053610945.1 Streptomyces sp. NPDC054849 | reverse complement strand
CTCCTGCCGGGGCCCCCCCCACGGGTCACCCAGGGGGGGACACGTGTGGTTTTGGGTCTACGGGTCCCGCGTACACTAGCCAGCCCGCACGCCCGCCGACGCCCCTCTCACCTCACCCTCCTCCTGCCACGCTCAACGGGAGCCGGGAGCCGGGAGCCGGGAGCCGGGAGCCGGGAGCCGGGAGCCAGGGGCCGGGTGCCGGGAGAACGGCGTCACGGCCCGGCCATTGAACAACCAGGCGGCAGAGCCTCTTGTCCAGGACGTCGCCGGGGGGTAGCCGGTGATCGGGGGTGTCGGCCGGGTGGACGGTCAGGACCGGGTCGGCCCCGCCGCGCACTTCGCGGTCCCAGGTTCGGACCGTGGCCGCCAGCTGCTCGGCGAGCTGCGGACCCTGAGCGCCGAAGGCGTCCACGACCCACTCCCACTCCTGCTCGGCCGGGCCGTCACCGTGCTGCCGGGTCTGCACATGGACGAGGTAGGCCAGTGAAGCGCCCCCGAGGATCGCCGGCGCGTCACCACCCTTCGCGATCCGGGTGGAGCCGGCGCCCTTCTCCCCGTGTGCGGCCAGCCGGCAGAAGCCCGGCAGGGTCGTGGCGGCGTACAGCTGGAGTGAGCCGAAGTAGAAGCCGCTGCCCATGGTCACCCCTGTGGCGACCTCATGGCGCGGCCCACACAGCGCCTCCTCCACCCCCTCGACGGCGACGGGATGTCCGTCGTCGAAACGGACCTGCAACCTACCGCCGAGCAGGTCGACGACCGGGGTGGTACGGGCATGCTCACCCTGGGCCGGAACGAAACCGCAGTGCGTGAACCTCCGCCCGTACAGCACATCACCGCGCCGTTCGAAAGCGATGGCCCGGGTGTAGCCGCCGATCTCCAGCGGCAGGACCAGGCGCCCACCTTCGGCGAGCTGCTCCCGCCAGGCCGGGGCGACGTCCCAGACGTTGTAGGTGATCACGCTCCCGTCGAACCCGCCGCGGGGCACGTGCTGCGGAGGGGCCCCGAAGGCTCCGTCTCCCCGGAAGGCGATCACGCGCCCAGTGCCCGCCTCCGTGGTCAGCCGGCGGGTGCGTTGCACGACGTCCGGGTCGATGTCGCCGGTGACCACCCGGCTGGCCGGGCCGACGACATGGGCGAGCAACTCGGCGTTGTAGCCGCCCGATCCCGCCTCGTACACGACCGTGCCCGGACCGAGGCGGAGGCTTTCGATCATGTCGGCCTGCAGCCAGGCCGCGGATACCGAGCTGGTCGCCCGGCCGGTCTCGTCGCGCCGGGTGACGAGGGCCAGGTCGTCGGCGTACGCGGTCTTCAGGTCCTTCTCGGGCGCGTACCGGTGGCGGGGCACCGTGCGCAGCGCCTCCCGCACCGGCTCGGAGGGGGCCCAGTCGCCGGCGATGACCGCCTCGGCCATCTTCCGGCGGAGCCGGACGGCTT
Organism: Streptomyces sp. NPDC054849; assembly: GCF_053610945.1. Lineage (NCBI taxonomy): Bacteria > Bacillati > Actinomycetota > Actinomycetes > Kitasatosporales > Streptomycetaceae > Streptomyces > Streptomyces sp. NPDC054849. The sequence continues at coordinate 9,144 of NZ_JBSGZI010000081.1, read as the reverse complement.
CGGCCGGCTCACCGGGCACGGGCGGCCGGTCGACGACGAGCGGGTAGGCGTGGACCGGCGGCAGGCCGGGGATGACTCCGGGCCAGATCGCGTCCAGGGACTGCGCGGCGGGGGTGAACACGGGGCCGATGCATGCCAGGGCGTGCAGATCATGAAACTCCCACCGCGCGAACGACATCCGTTCGCGGTTGGTGAGAGTGCCGGACCAGGCGACGATGCGGACGACCGCGGTGAGCCGGGGGACCCCGTGGCTGTCGTCGACGAGCATCGTCACCACGTACGCGTCGTCAGGCGAGGCGGTCAGGCCGGTCTCCTCCCCGAGCTCCCGCACCGCCGCCGCTGCGAAGTCCTCGGATCCGGAGGTCTTGCCGCCGGGCAGCTCCCACATGCCTCGGGTGGACCGCCCGAGCAGGACCCGCCCGGTGGGGTCGGTGACGACGGCGAGGGCGCCGGTCAGGGCGTGACCGGTGGGCGGGCGCTTCTCCACCGCCGTGGTGTCGGTGGCGCAGGGACCGTGCAGGACCAGGAAAGCGAGCCCGTCCGCGTCCCGCCGGCGGGCCTGCTTCCAGCCTGTGGTGAGCAGCCGGATCTCGTCCTCGTCGAGGGCGATGCCGCGTTGCTTCTCGGGGGTGTGCTCGGCGGTCGGCGTGATGACCACGAGCGCGCCGCCGGGCCGCAGCCGCTCGCCGAGGGCGTGCAGGACACGGCTGCGGTCGCGCAGGAACGGATACACCAGGCGCAGGGTGATCACGTCGTAACCGTCCCCGTTCAGTTCCGCGGGGTCGTCGCGTTCGATGTCCAGCCGTAGCCAGCGCACCTCCTCGGCGTCCGCGTGCTCCTTCCGGGCGCGGTCGATCGCGCTGCCGGCGAAGTCGCAGGCGTCCACCACGTAGCCGAGCGACGTGAGGTGGGCGGCCAGTTCCCCGGTACCGCACCCCACATCCAGCGCGCGCCCGCCGCCACCCGGCGCCGGGACGTGCTCGGCGAGCAGCGCCCGTTCGACATCCTCCAGCGGCCGAAATCCCCTTCCGTCGGCGTAGTGCTGCTGCCACTCCTCGCGGGCTGCATACTCCACGGTGCTGCTCCTCGTCTGGTCCGGGTCGGTGGACGATGTGTGCACGGGCTCCCCGCGGTGCGGAGACGTGAGGCTGTGAGCACCTGCGGGCCGATCGTCGGCAAGCCCGTGCGGCAGGCGGTCACGGGCTGCCCGGCGAGCACCCGTAGTCGGTACGGAAGCTCCTCGCGCCCGCAGGCGGTGCGGGCAGGAGGCGGGTGCGGCCGGGGTCGCCCGCGGCGAACCGGATCCTGTCGTCGGGGTGCTGGAAGTGCACGGCGGCGGGCAGGCCGGCGCGGTAGGCGTCCAGGCCGGCCCGGCAGTACGCCACGATCGGATCAGGCAGCGTGTCCAGCGGGTACCAGTCCATGCCGTCGCATCGGTCCGGCTCCCTCACGTGGGGCTTGCCCGACCACTGCCGCACTTCGAAGAAGACCCCGATGCGAGAGCCGGTGCCTGTGGGAGGGCGATGGTGGACGGTGACGGCAGCCGTCACGTGCTCGGTGTCGATGAGGACGCCGGTCTCCTCGCGTGCCTCCCGAATCACCGCCTCGACCATGTCCTCGCCCGGGTCGAGGTGCCCGGACGGCAGGTGCCACAATCCGGACGCGTACACCGGCCCGGCGCGGCGGGACAGCAGGACCTCCGGGCCGGACTCGCCGTCCCGGCGCAGGATGAGATGGACATCGACCGGCACGGTGTGCCGGGCGTCACCGCTCTCCGCGTGATGCCGGGGCGGCGGCCCGGCGAAGGCCGACTCCCGGCAGGCGTGGGGCTGGGCGTGAGGGCGGGGATGGTGGCGGGTGTCGGGAAGCGGGGGCAGCCAGGAGACCGCGGTGTCCCGACAGCTCTGGTTGACGGGGACCAGGTCGGGAGGGTTCCCCAGCGCGGAGAGCGTGATCGCAATGCTGGTCGCCCCGTCGTCGAGGGCGCAGAGCTGGCTGCCGCACCGGGGACAGAAGCCGCGCTTGGAGTCGGGCCACGTGTGGTGCCAGGACGGCTCGCCGCCCCCGCCGTGCCACGTCAGGCCGTCCAGAGGGAAGGAGACCCACGACATCATCGGACCTCCCGACAGGCCCTGGCAGTGGCCGCAGCTGCAGGTGTGGGGGTAGTCCGGCGGGCCGGTGACCGTGAACTGAATCGTCCGGCACAGACAGCCGCCCGTGCGGGGCACGGAGGCGGGGATCGAGGTCATGTGGTCGTCTCCTGCGTCGGGTGATGGTCCGGGAACGGGCCCTCGGCTTCCCGGGCTGCTTCCGGTTCCGGGGTGGCGGGCAGCGGCCAGGACAGCTCCGCCGGTCCGGTTCCAGCGCTGACCCACTGCCGGCCGCCGGGTTCGAAACGCAGCCGGTAGGAGGCGGGGGAGCCGACGGCCTGCCAGCGGGCGGCGGTGTCCTGGATCTCCGCCCAGATCTCCCGCGGCCCGGATGCCGCGACGGTCCACGCTCCGGCGCCGCCGGGCCGGGCGGTGACCCAGGAGCCGCACACGGGCGCGCCGATGACCAGGTGGTCGGCATCCCACTTGCGGACCAGACCGGGATACAGGTGGTCAAGCGCCAGCCACATCCCACGCGCCTCGCTCGGGGGCGGGCCCGTGCGGGTGGTGTGTGTGCTCCGGCCGTCGCCGGCACCGATCCGTTTCCGGAAGCGGGCGTTCAGGAAGATCTGCTTCCAGCCGTGCGCGGGACGGTGCCCGAACTCCACCGCCTCCACGCGTGCCTCCACCCGCCCGCCTCCCGTCCTGGTGACGACGGCGAGGCCCGGCCAGGACGGAGAGGACGTCGACAGGCTCGCCAGCGCGAGGCCTCCTGGCGCCAACTGCTCCGGCCAGGCCTCGGGCACGCGGGTGACGGCGTAGGAGACGAAGATCCGGTCGTAGCCCCCTTGCCCGGGCCAGCCGTCCTCACCGTCACCCGTCGCGGCCGTCGGCCGGTAGCCGAGCGCGGCCAGCCGTTCGCGGGCGGCAGCCGTGACGTGCGGATCACGGTCCACGGTGACCACCCCGTCGTCACCGGCGACGGCGCACGCCACAGCCGCGGTCACCCCGGCGCCGGTGCCGATGTCCAGGACGCGCTGCCCGGGCCTCAGGTCCAGGCGTTGGAGGAAGCCGGCGGTCATGCCGGCCGTGCTGGACATCGCGGTCATCGATCCGCCCGAGCGCGGGCCCGGCATCCGGCCCAGGATCGGCTCGCCCTCGCGCTGGACCGGCACGCTCTGCCCGCCGTACAGCAGATCGGTCAACTCCTGCCGGTGCGTGGGTACCGCCCAGTCGAGGAGGTCCCAGCGTGGCGGGGTCTCGTCCGGTTTGCTGCGCCGCACGTACGCCTGTGGGATCAGCACCTCGCGGCGCAGAGCCAGAAGGGCGTCGCGGACAGGGCCGGGCCGCAGGTCTCCGTCGGCCTCCAGGCGGGCGACCATCTCCGCACGGGCCACGGCGGGGTCGTCGTCACGTGTGGTTCCGGTGAGGCTGGGCGGCACGATGGCATCGGCCACGTACGACTCCTTCAGACGGTGGCAGGGGAGCTGGGGCAGGGGACAGGAGACAGGAGACACGGGACGGGGGACGGGGGACGGGGGACGGGGCGCGGCGTGGGTCAAATCCAGCCCAGTTCGGTGTAGAGGCGGCCGGCCCGGATGCCCTCGATGGCCGCCCGGGCGTAGGGGACGACGGGGTCGGGGAGGGCGTCGGCGGGCCACCACCCCCAGGACACACAGCGCTCGGGTTCGCGTACCTCGGGCGTGCCCCGCCACCGCCGGGCGCGGAAGACCAGCCCCATCCGCGGCTGCCCACCCGGTTCGTCCACGAGGTGGACGAGGTGGGCCAATTCCACGTCGTCCGGTTCGATGATCAGGCCGGCCTCTTCCTCCGCTTCCCTCACCAGGCAGTTCACGGCCGATTCCTGCTCACAGTGCCCGGCGAGGAAGTGATGGGTGGAACCCGCGAACGCGGAGTCGGGGTGCCGCAGGCCGAGCAGCACCCGGCCGTCCCGCTCCAGGTAGAGGTGGACGCCGATGAGGTGAGGAACGCTCCTGCCGTCGGCCTGTGGCCCGGGGCGCTGTTCCGGGACGGCCGGCGGGGACTGCCGCACCACCGATCCGGCACGGGAACCGAGTTCGGGTGGGGCGCCGGCGGCATGCCGGCGCACCAGCTCCAGGGTGGAGGGGCTCAGCCGCAGCCGGGGCATCGTCACCGGGTGGAACCAGGCCAGCATGACGCCTTCGGTGAGATGGAGGTCGGCCGGGTCGCCGTCCCACCGGCCGGCGAAGATCTGGACCGGTACGGTCATGCCGTCGATTCCGGTGACCAACTCCACTGCGAAGGGCCTCAGTACGGGCAGCGCGAGGCCGGCTTCCTCCTGCAGCTCGCGCCGCACGGTCTCCTCCAGCGAGGCGTCCTCCGGCTCGCGGCCGCCGCCCAGCAGGGCCCAGGCGCCCGGCTCCCAGATCCCGGGCACGTCGTCCCTCAGATGCAGCAGGTAGCGGCCCTGATCGTCGTGGATCAGCGCCGAGGCGTTCACCGGTTCGACCCGGCCGTCGAGACCGGAGACGACGAGCTTGGTCCGCAGGCTCGGCGAAGCCACGTCACCGAAGGGTCGCCACTCGGCCCCCGACACCTCCTCACGCTGCGGGGCAACCTCGGCGGAGGTGTCGGCGAGGCAGAAGACGAACCGGAAGTCGTAGTGCTGATGGCCGATTTCGTCCTTGAGGGGGTTGGCGTCGATGTCGTGGACGTCGATGTCGAAGGGCGCGCTCCCGTACGCGGCGGTGGTGCACAAGGCACGGGGCGGGAGCCCGGCCTCCTCGTGTACCTCGCGCAGCGCCGCTTCCACGAGCGTCCGGTCGCCCGCCTCGACGTGCCCGCCCGGCGCGAGGGACTTGCCGGTGGCCTTGTGATGGATGTGCAGGACGCGGCAGTCCCGGTCGATCACGACGCAGCTGCACGTCACGTGTCCCGGCAGGGTGGAGCGGCTGGTGGGTTCGTCGCCGTCCTCCAGCGCCTGCAACAGCGGTGCCAGCGGCTCTGCTTCGGCGGGATGACGCCCCAGGTAGGCGGTGACGAGGTCGCGGATATGGGAGCGGGTGGGCGGCAAGTCGGCCTCGCAGTTCAGGGAAGCGGATGGGAGAGGGACGTCAGGGGCGGCGGGTGTCACGGGCCGGGCCTTCCGGGCCGTCCGTCCTGGCCTGTCGGCGGACGACGGTGATCCCTGCCTGCAGGGTCCCGGGTCCCTGCCTGCCGGGTCACCGCCGGATGGGTCGCCGCCGGATGGGTCGCCGCCGGATGGGGCGGCGACGGATGGGGCGGCGACGGATGGGGCGGCGACGGATGGGGCGGCGACGGGCATGAGGCGACGGGCAGGGATGTGACGGGCAGGGATGTGACGGACATGGAGGCGACCGGCATGGAGGCCGTGCGCCGTACGGGCGAGCGCCACAGCACGGCCACCGGCGTATCCGGTAGCGCCCCACGGCGGCCGACAGGCGCGTCAACGTGGCGCTGCGTTCGCGGCCGAGGGCAGGGGGAGAGCGGCTCATGTTCGAACAGAGAGAGGGCTGCGCGGTAGGCGTGTACGGGATTCACGACATCCTTCGGATGGGCGCCGGTTTGGTACTGGTGCTCTAAGAACGGCGCTGAATGGAGGCCGTCACGGCTGTTTCGGGGGCAATGCGAGAACGCATGTTCTGCCTCGCGTCAGTGGCCTTGCCGGGTCTGGGGCGCCGTTCTGAAACTCGCTCGAACAGGTCTGCTCACCCGTGCGGGGGATTGTCGGCCGTGGCGTGCCCCTCCGGTCCGGCCAGGTGCGCACATCACTGCGCGGGCAGCGCCGGGGCATGGACGCCCTGACGCCCATCGCCGTCGTCCTTGCCCTCGCCGTCGCTCCTGCCCTCGCCGTCGACCACCGCGGGACGCTTGACGGACAAGCGGCGGGGAGCGAGCCTTGCCCGGAGTTACCGACAGGTAAGCGAAGGGGTGGCCATGGACAGGGACGGCGCACGGAGCGGGCAACGTGACCGGGACGATGCGGAGTTGATATTCCAGGGTGTCGAGCGGCAGGCCGAGCTGGTGCGCACCGGAAAGATCACCTCGCGCGCCCTCGTCGAGACCGCGCTGCGCCGCATCGACCGGATCGACCCGGCCCTCGGAGCCTTCCGTGTCGTCCTCGCCGAGCAGGCCCTCGCCGAGGCCGATGCCCGAGACGCCGGAAAGGCGGACGGCCCCCTCCACGGCGTGCCCGTCGCCGTCAAGGACGAGCTGGACGTCGCCGGGCAGGTCACCACCTTCGGCGGCGCAGCCAACCGCACGCCCATGAGCGCCGATTCGGAGGCCGTACGCCGCCTGCGCGCCGCCGGAGCCGTCATCATCGGCAAGACGAAGATGCCCGAGTTCGGCCAATGGCCGTTCACCGAATCCGACACCCACGGCCACACCGGCAACCCCTGGGACATCACCCGCACCCCCGGCGGCTCCAGCGGCGGCAGCGCCGCCGCCGTCGCGGCCGGACTGGTCGGTGCGGCGCTCGGCGGCGACGGCGGCGGGTCCATCCGCATCCCGGCCGCCTGTTGCGGGCTGTTCGGCCTCAAGCCCCAACGCGGCCGGGTCTCCACCGCCCCGAACCCCCACCTCTGGTACGCCCTCGGCACCGTGGGGCCGCTGACCCGCACCGTGCGCGATGCCGCCCTGCTCTACGACGTCCTCGCCGGCACCACCTCCACCGACCGCTGGAGCGCCCGCCCGACCACCACCGCTTGGGTGCCGGCTCTGGAGACCCCGCCCGGCCGGCTGCGCATCGGCTACTCCGCCAAACCCGCCGTACCCGGAGTGCGCCCGCATCCCGAACACGTCGAGGCGCTGCTGGAGACCGTACGGGCGCTGCGAGAACTGGACCACGACGTACGGGAGGTCAACCCGCGCTACCCGGACGCGACGGCCCCGTTCGCCGCTCAGTTCTGCGGCGGCGTACGGTCGGAGGCCGCCGCCGTCGAGCGCCCCGACCTGCTGGAGCGGCGCACCCGCGGCACCCTCGCGCTCGCCCGGCTGGTTCCCGAGTCCGCCGTGGAGCGGGGGATCCGGGCGGGGGAGCGGCTGGCGGAGCGCGCCGATCGGATGTTCACCACCATGGACCTGCTGCTCACGCCGGTCATCGCCGCGCGCCCACGCGCGGTGGGAGCGCTGGACGGCGCGGGACTGCTGACAGCCCTGGCGCGCTCGCGCCCGATGGTCGCCTACACCGCGCTGTGGAACGTCACCGGCCACCCGGCCGCCTCCGTCCCGGCCGGCCACGGCGCGGATGGACTGCCGCTCGCCGTCCAGCTGGTGGGCCGCCGCGACGACGAGCTGACCTTGCTCCGGGTGGCGGCGCAACTGGAGGCGGTCCGGCCGTGGGCGCAGCGACGTCCGGAGCCGCCCGTTTTCTAATCGGTCCTGTCTTCGCGAGAAGAGTCGTCGGGCCGTTCGACCCGCCAGGCCACGCGATCGCCCCGTACACCTTGCCGGAGGGGCCCGCCCGCCGCGCACCGCGCGCCGGTTCCCCTCCGCACTGCGGCGCCGGCCCCCCTCGCGCCCGACGGTGACGGCGAGCGGGACGTCGTGACCGGCCGGGACGAGCACGAGCGGCACGTGACCGCGGCCGGACTCCGATGTCCTCAGAGGGTCTCGCCGGTGCAGGACCCGTGGGCGCCGCAGGCGTAACACGTGTACCGCATGCATCCGGTGCACAGCCCGATGTTCTCCAGCCGGTACAGGTCCCCGCAGCCGTCGCACGCGGCCCGCTCCCGCAGCATGGCCTCCCAGCCGCCGCGGCGCCCGATGGCGTCGTAGGAGGCGGTGACGAACTCCGCCCACGTGATGTCGTGGTCCGTCCAGTGCTTGAGGTGCCAGGAGTACACCGCGAAGAACGCCTTGCCGGTCAGAAGGTGGTCACGCCCCCGCCCGTCGCGGATCCACAGCCGGACGACTTCGCTGATCCGCTCCTCGAGCGGCAGTCCGCAGGCGAGGACGATGTGATTGCTCTTCACCGCCGCATTATGCGGCCGGCACCGCCGCGCGGGCAGACCCGGCGGCGGGATCCGGCCCGACCGCCCGGCGTTGTCAGTGGTGATCCCTACAGGGGCCACTGGTGAGCGTACGAACGCTCCGTCACCGCGCCCGAGGAAGCGGGCGGATCGACGAGAGGACGGACATCCGGTGACCTGCTCCGCGGACGGCGAGCGGTGGCGCCTCGCGCACCGGGCCGTGCTCGATCACCTCCTCGGTCTCGTCGTCGGGTCTCCGCTGGGTGACGCCCTGGTGCTGCGGGGGAGCATGGTGATGCCGGCGTGGGTGGGGGCCGGTGCGCAGGAGCCGGCGGACCTCGACTGGATCCTTTCCCCGCCCCTGCTGGTCCCGGTCGATCCCGGGCACCCGTATCCGTACGTGGAGGAAGTGGAGGTCGTCCAGCAGTGGCCGGAGGCGGCCGACGGCGCCGACCGGTACGAGATCTGGAGGTTCGAGGAGTTCGACACCGGAGGCCTTCGGCCCGTGCCACCGCCCGAAGGGCTGCACTGGATCATCGAAGCCGAGCCGGAGCGCCCGCCCCAGGACACGCTGCTCGACCTGGTGCGTGAGCGGCCGGTGGCCGCGCCGGGAGTGGTGCTCGACGCGGACGCCGCCCGGGACGACAGCACCTGGACCTACTCCGCGTACGACACCCCGGGCGTACGACTGACCGTTCCCTGGACGGCGGAGGGCCTGCCGCCCGGCGAAGCGCGGCTGGATTTCGCCTGCGACGAGCGGCTGCCGCAGCCGCCCGTCCTGACGGCGATACCCCGTGGCGACGGCGCCAGGCCGACCGTCGTGCGCACCGCAATTACAGATCTACCTGACGGCGGTTGAAAGCGAGTCCGGTGTTGGTGATGAGACCGTTGGCCTCTAAGAGGTCCTAACAGAAGCTGTTGATCATGTGACTTTCGGTTCGGATGGTCGTTGGTCTGACCGTGGGGAAACGTCAGTCGCGGCCGTGGATCGTGTCGGATGAACTGTGGTCGCTCATCGAGCCGTTGCTGCCTGCGCCGGGGCCGAAGCAGGTGGAGGGGCGCCCTCGGGTGCCGGACCG
>NZ_JBSGZI010000080.1:0-39267 GCF_053610945.1 Streptomyces sp. NPDC054849 | reverse complement strand
CCCCAGATCCGTATTCGAATTACGCGACCCCGACATCAGGTTCGTCAGAACCTGCGTCCCCATGTCGAACTTCATCCCACTCCTCCCCCGCACACCCCAACGACCGAAAGTATGACTAGTTTCATCAACTTACATCGCTGCTGCAACCAGCAACGACCCGGTTATGACGAACCCATGACATACCACCAGGCGCGGTCACGCGCCCTTCAGATGCCTCGTCAGCTGCTCGAAGTCGCGCCAGCCCGACAGGTCCGACGGGTCGCCCGGCAGCGGGTAGTAGTAAGCGGGGCGGGCCTTCGGCCCCAGCCGCACCGGCTGTTCGGCCAGCGGCGTGCGCCGGGCCCGGTCGTCCGGCATCCGACGGACCTCCTCCGACCCCAGGACGAAGGCCAGCGGCACCCCCGGCCCCTCGAAGCGCGGCGGCACCAGCAGATCGCGGCGTGCTTTGCGGAGCTGTACGAGCATCGACTGGAGGTGGTGGCGGGTGACGAGCGCCTCCGCGGTGCGCTGCAGGGCGTCCAGCGGCGGCTCCTCGTCGGCGCCGTACCCGAACGCCAGCGTCACATCCTCCTCCACGCCCGCCTTCGTACGGCTGATCCGCACCGTGGCGAGGCCGGGCCGCCCGCGGCTGCCCACCACCACGAACCACGTCGGCTCGGGGGCCCGTGCGAAGGCGACGTCGGTCAGCCGGCCCGGCGACCAGGGCAGGTTGGCCGGTTCGGCCGTCCCCCATCCCGCCGGGGGCTCGCCGGTCAGCTCGCGCCACACCGTCTCCAGGGCCCCGCCGAGGACCAGCCGGTCGTCCGCGGGGTGGATCGTGCGGAAGGTGAGCGCCAGCTGCCGCTCGCCGGTGTTCACGACCTCCTTGTACGAGGCGGCGACCGGGGTCCGCGGGTCGTCCTCGGTGGCGTCCGGCGACACCACCGTGGCGAACATGCCCTCCTGCCAGCGCAGCACGGCGCCCGAGAGGCCGTCGTAGTAGCCGTCGCGCTCGTCCTGCACGACCCACCGCGACGGCCAGCCCGGCATGTTCGACAGCACCGCGGGGGACAGCGTCGTCCCGGGCGGCGTCACCACCTGCAGGCCCCGCTCGGCCGCCGCGGCGGCCCGGTAGGCGTCGGAGAGCCAGGCCGTCATGGCGACGACCGGGCGGTCCATGATGACGACGGCGACGCTGCCGGTCAGCACGTCCACGGCGGGCTGCGCCGCCGCGGGCGTCGGCGCCACGCTGATCCCGTCGCTTTCGACCACGGCCAGCGACTGCGCGGCCTCCGGCGGCCATGCGCTCCCCCCGGCCAGGGCGGCGAGCCTCGCCGCGAACGTGCCGGCGAGGCGCTCGGCCTCGGGGACGCCGGTGGTGGCGCGGGCCTCGGTCCACCAGAAGGGGACCCGCGGCGGGGTGGCCCCGAGCAGCCGCTCGGCCTCTCCCTCGACCTGTACCAGCAGCGGCGCCTCGACGGAGACGAGCGGCCGCCCCTGCTCGTCGCAGAGTTGTACGACGGCCCCGTCTCCCGCGATGTCCACCAGTTTGTCGGGGCCGCCCGAGAGCAGGCCCGCGAGCACGCTCCAGGGGTCGGGCATCCGCGGGGTGAGGGCTATGACGTCCTTGGTCATGGGGTCCTGCGGTCCTTCACTCGGGGGTGTAGACGGTCTGGATCAGGCGGTTGGGCTGGCCCCTGCGGATGAGGACGCCGCGGCCGGCCGGCTGCTGTGAGGCGTACACACCGGGGAACAGCTGGCCCTCGCCGCGGTCGCCCGCCATGACGACCGCGGAGGCCCCCGATTCGCGCAGGCCCTGCACCAGCGGCTCGTACATCCCGCGCGAGGCGCCCGCGACGCGGCGCGTGAGGACGAAGTGCAGGCCGATGTCCGCCGCCGACGGGATGTACGGAACGAACGGGGCGAGCGGCGTCTGCCCCGCGGTGGTGAGCACGTCGTAGTCGTCGACGAGGACCACGATCCGCGGGCCGCCGCCCCAGCTGCCCGGCTCCAGGTCCTCCAGCGGCGCACTGTCGTCCGGCATCCGCCGCTCCAGCTCGGTGGCGATGCCCGCGGCCAGCCCGGCGCACATCTTGGTGTTGTACGCGTAGCCGCCGTTGTACTCCTCCGGGACCACGCCGCGCAGGCTGCGCCGCGGGTCCATGATGGCGAAGACCAGTTCGTCCTCGCCGTAGCGCTCGATGAGACCGCCGGCGATCGTCTTCAGCAGGTTCGTCTTGCCGCACTCGCTGTCGCCCATCACCAGCAGGTGCTGGTCGTGCTGGAACAGGTCGAGGAGTACGGGCGCCAGGGCGCCCTGGTCGAGACCGATCGGCACCCGCCGTGGCTCGGCGACCGGACCCGGCAGCAGGTGCGGCTCCAGCAGGTGGGGCAGCACCCGTACCGGCTGGGCGGACTCGCCGCTCCAGGTGGCGCGGATCGTACGGGCCGTGCGCTCCAGGACGGCGCCCAGCTCCGCGGTGTCGGCGAGCCCGTCCGTGCGGGGCAGCGCGACCTGCGCGAAGAGCTTGCCGTCGGTGAGGACGCGGCCCGGCTCGTCGGGCGACAGGGTCTCGGCGAGCTTGCGCTCGACGCTGGACTCGCTCGGGTCGTTGAGGCGCAGCTCGACGCGGGTGCCGAAGTTCGACTGGGTGGCGATGCGGACGTCGTTCCAGCGGAGCATGCCGGCGACGACGTGGATGCCGTACCCGCCACCGCGCTTGAGGATGTCGACGACGGCGTCGTCGAGCTCCTCGAAGTCGTCGCGCAGCGCCCCGAAGCCGTCGATGACCAGGACGATCTCGGCGGAGGCGAGCTGCGGCAGCCGGCCGGCCGCGTGCAGGGTGCGCAGCTGCTCGACCGAGTCGATGCCGTGGTCCCGGAAGAGGTCCTCGCGGGTCGTGAGCATGTTCCGTACCTCTTCGACGGTACGGGCCGCGCGCTCGCGGTCGGCGCGCCCCGCGATCCCGCCGACGTGCGGCAGCCCGGACAGCGCCTGGAGGCCGCCGCCGACCAGGTCGAGGCCGTAGACGCCGACCTCCTGCGGGGTGTGGGTCAGCGCGAGCGACAGGACGAGGGTGCGCAGCAGGGTGGTCTTGCCGGACTGCGGGCCGCCGATGACGGCGGCGTGGCCGCCCGCGACGGTGAGGTCGAGGTACCACTCGCCCTGCCACTGCCTGGTCGGGTCGTCGAGCAGGCCGAGCGGCACCGTGAGCCGGCCGCGCCGCCGGGTGAGCTGCATGCCGCGCGGGCCGACGTCCAGCGGGCCGGCGACCGCGTCCAGCGGGATCGCGTCGGGCAGCGGCGGCAGCCAGATGCGGCGCACCTGCCCGGCGGCGTGCTCCAGCTGCTCGACGATGACGCCCAGCTCGGTCGGCCCGCTCTCGCGGCGCCTGGTGGCGGGCTCCTGCGCGCCCGTGCCGTCCGGCTCGGACAGGGTGTTGAAGGCTTCGTAGGCGAGGGCGAGGGGTCCGCTGTCCTCGTCCTCCGCACGCCGCACGGGGCCCCGGTAGGCGCCGGACACGTAGCTCGCCTTGAAGCGCTCGTAGTGGCTGGTGTCGACCTTGAGGTAGCCGAAACCGGGCAGCGGCGGCAGGTGGAAGGCGTCCGTGGTGTCCAGGACCGTACGGGACTCGTCGGCGGAGAAGGTGCGCAGGCCCAGGCGGTACGAGAGGTAGGTGTCCAGGCCCTTGAGCTTGCCGCCCTCGATGCGCTGGCTGGACAGCAGCAGGTGGACGCCGATGGAGCGGCCGATCCGGCCGATGGACAGGAACAGGTCGATGAAGTCGGGCTTGGCCGTCAGGAGTTCGCCGAACTCGTCGATGACGACGAAGAGGTGGGGGAGCGGGTCCAGCTCGGGCCGGCGGTCGGCGCGCAGCGCGGCGTAGTCGCCGATGTCGGCGATGTTGCCCGCGTCCTTGAGGACCTGCTGGCGGCGCTTGACCTCGCCGGCGAGCGAGGCGTGGACGCGCTCGACGAGTCCGGCCTGGTTCTCCAGGTTGGTGATGACTCCGGCGACGTGCGGCAGGTTCGCGAACGGCGCGAAGGTCGCACCGCCCTTGTAGTCGACGAGGACCAGGGCGAGGTCCTCCGGCGGATGCGTCGCCACCAGGGCGAGGACGAGGGTGCGCAGGAGCTCGGACTTGCCGGAGCCGGTGGCGCCGACGCACAGGCCGTGCGGGCCCATGCCCAGCTCGGAGGACTCCTTCAGGTCCAGCAGCACCGGCTCGTGGGAGTCGCTGATGCCGATGGGCACGCGCAGATAGGCGCGCTCCCCGCGCGGGGCCCACAGGCTCGCCAGGTCCAGCCGGGCCACGTCGTCGATGCCGAGCAGGTCGGCGAAGTCCACGGGGCCGGACAGGGGGGCGTCGATGAGGGACTCGGCGGACAGCCGCAGCGGGGCCAGCATCCGGGCCAGGCCCTCGGCGAAGGGGATGCCGACCTCGTCCACGATGCCGTGGGCGCTGATGGGCTGCTCCTCGCGCAGGTCCTCGATGAGCACCTGATCGCCGTCGACGGTGATCCGTACGCCGACGTGCCCCGGCTCCTGAATCCGCTGTTCGAGCAGGTGGAGGACGGTGACGCCCATCTCGCGCAGGCCGACCGCGTCGTCGGGGCGCGGCAGTTCGACGGCGTCCTCACCGTGGCCGTCGGTCACGACGAGCAGCCGCGACGTCATGGACAGGGCGTCCCGGCCGGACAGCCCGCGGCGAACCTCGGCGGCGTAGGAGGCGCGGCGGCGCAGTTCGGGGCCGATCTGTCGGGCGAGCTGGGCCGCGGAGGGGGCGATGCGGCGGGCGGCGACAGGGCCGTCGAGCTGCTCGGTGTCGAGCAGGTGCGGCATCCACTTGGCCCATTCCCAGTCGGGGAGCCGGTCGCCGGGGACGGCCAGCGCGATCGCCACGTCGTCGGGAGCGTGCAGGGCGGCGGTCTGGACCAGCAGGGCGCGGGCGACGCGCAGGCAGTCCTCGCGGGCGCCGACGACGCTGATGTTGCCGACGCGGTCGAGCGGGACGGTGAGCGGCAGTTCGGTGCCGTTGCGGAAGCGGGCCATCAGCGCCGAGGCCTCGTTGAGCATGAAGCGGTCGGGCGGGGTGAGGACGGTGGAGCCCTGTTCGCCGATCTTCAGATCGCGTACGGGCATCTCGCCGGTGCCGACCCTCACGCGCAGGAAGTCGCCGTCGATCCGGCGGCGCTCCCACAGCCGGGCCGGGTCGCGGACGATGTCGTACAGGGCGTGCGGCGGCGGGTTGAGCACGTCGGCGTGCTCCCCGCGCTCGCGTTCCTCGCCGGCGAGCTCCTCGCGCAGCTCCTCCAGATAGGCGAGATAGGCCTCGCGCTGGGTCCGGCGGGTCCGCTGGGCCTTGCCGCGCTGCGAGAAGACGAGCGCCAGGGAGCCGACGATGGTGACGACGAGGATCAGTGCGCCGAGCGCGGCGAACTGGCTGTTGCGCACGACCGTCATCATCACGACGGACGACATGACGCCGGCCACGGGCAGCAGCGACATCGCGATGTTGCCCGCCTTCCCCTCGGGGAGGTTGGGCGGGGCCTCGATGGTGCGGGCGGCGGACGCGGCCGGGGGCCTGACGGTCCTGGCCGGGCGGTGGATCAGTCGGGTGCTCATCGTCGTCGTTCGCCAATCACGCGCGGGCGCGCCACGTTCGGGTGCGTCACGTTCGGGCTCGTCACGGTCGGGCTCGGCATCTCGGTCAGTGGCGCTTCTGGGAGAGCTGGAAGACGTCCGCCGCGAGCCTGGCGGCGGTCTTCCTGGTCGAGTGGGCGAGCAGTTCGGTGCGGATGGGGCCGCCGGCCGCCAGGTGGCGGTCGTACGGCAGTACGTGGACGCCCGTCCCGGTGGCCTCCAGGGTGCGTACCGCCTTGGAGAGGTCGATTCCGGAGTGCGGGGCCTGCTCGGTGAGGACGACGACCGTGCCGGCGATCACGTGCGGGGGCAGGCCACGCATCCACTGGAGGACCGCGTGCGTGCTCGTGACGCCGTCCAGGGTCGCGGGGGTGGTCAGGACGCGGGCCTGGGAGGCGGAGAGCGCGACCCGGGCGACTTCGGCGGGCAGCGTCTCGCAGTCCACGACGGTCACGCCGAAGTAGCGGCGGAGCGCGACCATGGCCCGCTCGTAGGACCGGGTGTCGAGCATCGCGCCGATCCGGCCCTGGCTGCCGGGCAGCAGCCAGGCGTTGTCGCGGAGCTGGACGAGATAGCCGGTGACGTCGAGCAGCGACATCTGGGGCTGGACGATGTCCGCGACGTCGCCGGTCGTCCATCGCAGGGATTCGGCGCCGAGCCGGATCGGCAGCGAGCCCAGGGCCGGGTCGGCCTCGACGAACAGGACGGGGTCCTGTCGGTAGTGGGCGTACGTGGTGCCGAGCAGGGCGGCGACCGTGGACTTGCCGGCGCCGCCGCGGATGGAGGTGACGGCGATCTGGCGGCCGGTGGTCACCGGCTGCTGGAGCGTCTCGGCCGAGCGGGTGGCCGAGGCGACCTCGCGGGCGGCGGACGAGGAAACGATTCGGCGTACGGCGCGGGCGGCGCGGGCGCCGAAGGCCTCACCATGACGGGGCTTGCGCACCGCGGCGCCGAGGTTCTCGTCGACCGCAGGCAGGGAATCGGGCGTGCGGCCCGCGTGCGGCGGCTGCGGAACGCGACCCTGCGGGGCCGGCTGCGGAGCCGGGTACCCGCCGCCCGGGGCAGCGTGCGGGCCGGCATGCCCCGTGAACCCCTGCCCGGCGCCGCCGGCGGGGGCCTGAGCCTGGGCGCCGGGGCCTTGCGGGAACTGCGGCGCGGCCGGGCCCTGGGACGGCTGGCGGGGGCCGGTGTGGGCGGCGGCGGGTACGCCGGGGTCCCCGGCGGGTGTCCGGCCGGGCACCGGGGGCGGGGTGCCGGGGGCCTGGCCGGAGGTCCCCGCGGGGGGCTGGGGCGGGGTGCCGGCAGCCTGCCGTGGCTGCGCCGCGGCCGGGTCCTGGGGCGGCGGCGTGGCGCCGGACCTCAGGTCGCGCAGGACGTCGCCCTGCCAGTTGTCTGCGTTCGGCATGTCTGCCCCTGCCCCTCTTCTACCGACCTGCTGCCCCGCCCGGAGCGGCCGCGCGTTGACTCAGAACTTGTTGAGCAGCTGCCCGTACACGCCGAACACTCCGACGGCGAGCGGGAAGAGCCCCACCATGCCGACCGATTCGATGAGGTCGGCGGTGCGCCGCAGCCGGACCTGGACGTGCTCCGGCGGCTGTACCGCGAGGGCGATCAGCGGCAGCAGCGCCGCCACACCCAGGACGGCGAGCGGTCCGGCGCCACCGTCGTGCTCGGTCCACAACATCACGAGGCGTACGGCGAGCAGCGCGGCGGCCGCGGCCAGCGCCACGACCTCGGCGACCAGCGGGAAGGCCCGGGCCCGCGACAGCAGCACCACGGCCAGGAGCACCGGCAGCGTCACCGTCCACACATTGGGCTTCGCGGCCAGCGTCAGCAGCCAGCCGGCGGCCGCGGCCGAGACCGCGGTGACGATCGTCGCGAGGGCGAGCCCGCGGTGCGTGGCGGCGAGCGCGTTGCCGACCTCGTGACGGCTGACGGAGGCGCCGCCCGAGCGGCGGTCGTCGAGGGCGGTGAGCCCCGAGGCCATCAGCGCGAGCCGCGGCAGCATGCCGAGCAGCACCACGGAGAAGACGGCCATGACCGCGCCGAGCCGGGCCGGATCGTCCTGGACGGCGGCGACGGCCAGCCACAGGACGGTGATCAGGGTGGTGGCGGCGGCGCCGATGAGCCCGCCGCGGCCGAGCGGCGAGAAGTAGCCGAGCAGGAGCAGCGTCAGGACGAGCGAGCCCGCGACGGCGGCGAGCCGCACGCTTCCCGACCAGTGATGTGCGTCCGCGGCGGTCCAGGCGGTGAGGACGCCCAGCCCGCCGGATGCGAGCAGGAGGGCGGTCGCCAGACCGCGGTTGCCCTGCCCGATCCGGGCGACCAGCGCGCCGGCGGCCATCAGGACGAGCGTGACGGCCGTGAGGGCGCCGGCGAGGGCGTCGAGTGCGAACTCACGGCGGGCGAGCAGTGCGGCGGTCACCATGAACGCCACGGTGGCCACCCCCGCGCTGCCCCGCCGGGCAGCGGGGCGCCAGCGCCAGGCCTGCAGGTCGAGGTCGTCGGCCACCAGGTCGGTGACGTCGTGGACCACGGGGGCGGGCGGCGCCGAGTGCGTCCTGACGAGCCGCAGGACGGCGCCGTCGGCTATGCCGGCCGACGCGAGCGTGCTGTCGTGCGGCACCACGGAGCCGTCCGACGTGATCAGCTGACGCGTCATCGGGCGCGATGCGGCCCGGTCGTCGAGCAGGTGCAGGATGTCGGGGAGCAGCTGCCCGATCGGAGTGTCGGAGGGTAGGACGATGTCGGCCCGGCGCCGTTCGCCGACCAGGGTCACCCGGCTCAGTTGCGCCCGGGAAGTCGTTGCTGTGCTCACCACTTACGGGAACCTATCATCGCGGGATTGCGACCTTTCGGGGCCGAGGAGACATGGCTGCGCCGCCGGACTGCGGACTCTCCCGGATCTGCCTGCACACCTTCTGCTTCCGTCTCTACGGCTGTGACGGCTGTGACGGCTGTGACGACGGGGCCGTCCGAGACGGTTGCGGCTGTGCGGGCTTGGGCGGCTGGGGCGACTTGGACGTGTGCGAGGGCTGCGACGACTTCGCCGCCTGCGACGGCTGCTGCGAGGGCGACGCCGGCGCGAACTGCTGTACGGAGCCCTGCCGCTGCTTCTGCTGCTCGGCCTTCTGCTTCGCGAGGGTGTGCTGGATGAAGGACCATCCGACGCAACCCGCGCACAGCACGGCCGCGATGGCGATGCCCGCGAACAGCTTCCCGAGCCGCTCGTCCGCGGTGCGCCGCGCCCGCTGCGCGCCGAACAGCAGCGCGTCCCTCGTCCTGCGGCGGCGTACCGCCACCGACTCCAGAAGCTGGCTGTCGTAGTCCCGTGCCATCCGTCGTCCGTCGCCTCGGTTTCGGCTCGTCGAGCGCCAACAGCCGCTCCGGGGTGCGGCTGTGAGCGTGTGCGGCGTGCGAAGTCCCCCGTGTTTTGCCCCTGCAACATAGAGCATGGATCCGCATCGAGCACACCCGGGCGGGTGACGTCAGGGGCTGGGCTCCTTCGGGTCGCCCGCCAGACGGACGGTGCTCAGGATGCGCATGATCAGGGCGTCGTCGACGGCGCCGGGGACGCCGGTGCGGCCGTAGAAGTCCCATGCGACGAGGTCGCCGCGGGAGTTCTTGAAGCCGAAGACGACCGCCTGCCCGTCGCCGGCGCACCGGTTGGGCTGTGCGGCGCCCTTGGAGCGCGCCGTGACGTAGCTTCCCTCGACGCCGGACTTCGTGGTGTATTTCTTGGGCTCGTCCCAGGTGACGACGCTCTTGTCCGGCTGGGTGTAGGCGGCGTAGACCCAGGTGGGCGCGCTCTTCTCGGCGATCTCGGCGGTGTCCTTCGCGCCGGAGGCACCCTTGGTGCCCGTGTTGCCGAGATGGACGTCCGTGACCTGGCCGTCGCCGTTGCCGTCGATGCTGCACCACTTGGACTTGTAGAAGGCGGGTGCCGTATGCCCGATGAGGACCTTGTCCGGGTCGTTGCGGTCGGTATGGCCGCTGAAGACGTCGGGCGAGACGACCTCCCATTGCGGCGGGACGTCGAACGCGGTGCCGTGGGTGGGGTTGACGACGGTCTTCCAGCCCGCGATGAGCGGCTTCGACGGGTCTGCCGCGGACGCCGGCGGCCGGTCCTCGTCGGTGCGGGCGACGAGCACGGCGCCGGTGACGGCGGCGCCGGCCACCACGGCGGCCAGTGCGCAGACGGCGATGACGACGGTGCTCCTTCTCCGCCTTCCCCCGCCGTCCGTCCCCGTCGCCGTCCCCATCCCCATCCCCGTCCCCGGCGTGGACACGGGCACGGGCACGGTCGCGGGCGTGGCCGTGACCTCGGGATACGGCGGGAAGGGCGGGAAGTGCGGGGGCTGGTGCTGCCCGGAAGTGCCGTCCATCGGTTGCCGATACGGATTGTGCACCGTGCCCCTCCTCCTGCTCGACTGTGCGTACGCGCCTGCCTGCTGCCTGCCGCCCGCGGCCTGCTGTTGTGTCCGCCTGCTGTCCGCCCCGGCCCCCGCCCGCCTACTTGGCGAAAGAGAGGATCGCGCGGCTCGCCTTCCTGGGCTCCGGGCTGTAGACCCTGCCGTTCAGAAGGAACAGCCGTCCTTCCGCCCACGCGATGCGGACACCGTGGGTGTAGAAGACGCCCTGGGCGCCGGCGGACGCGGCAGGGCTCTGCAGGACGGGCTGCGAGGCCCCGTCGGCAGGGGCGAGGGACACGACCGAACCCGCCGCGCCGCTGCCGGGGGAGACGTACACGACCACCCTGCCGCCCTCGACCGCGAGCGGCCACATGGTGCGGCCCTTGGGCTGCTCGGCGGTGCGCCACCGCTCCTTGCCCGTGTTCAGGTCGACGGCGACGACCTGGTTGGTGTCCTCGATGCCGAGGCTCCTTCCGGGCTTCCCCGCGCCGATGTAGAGCGTGTCGGCGTCGGCCGCGGCGGCGTGGCAGTCCTGGAAGCCGCTCGCGTTGCCGAAGCCGTTGCACCGGCCGCTGACCGCGAAGCTCGGGGAGTGCTGCGAGCGGACCTTGCCGTCGGCGGTGAACGCCGTGATGTTCCAGGTCTTCTTGTCCTTGTGGTGCGCGGCGACCACCAGCGGATCCATGGAGAGCATCCGGCCGACGGTCCAGTCCGCGTCGTACGTGTGGCTCCACTTGGGGCCGCCCGTGGCCGGATCCAGTTCCTGGACCATCGGCCGGCCGGACGCCCGGGCGTCGCTGCGGTCGGGGCAGTGGCGGATGACGACCAGCCGTGACCCCCCGGTGAACGCGGTCGGGTAGCAGCCGTTCGCGTTCCACGTCCCGAAGAGCTTCCTGCCGTCGGTGACCGAGAAGCCGCTCAGCACGGCCGACCGGGCGATGGCCACCGTGTCGCCGGCGATCGCCATCTCGAACTCCAGTGCGCGGTCGTGGTCGTTCTCCGGCGGCACCGGCGTCTTCCATCCCGCCTTGCCCGTGGTGAGGTCGATCTGCTGGAGATCGGTGCAGCGCGCCTTCTCCGAAGTGCTCTCCTTCACCCCCACGACCAGCTTGCCGTGCGCGGACGGAGCCCGCGGGACCCCGCACATCGGGTTCGGCAGCGAAAGCTTCCACTTCTCCTGGCCGTCGGCCACCGCGTAGGCGGTGAACTCGTTGGAGATGGCCCTGACCACCACGTCGCCCACCCGCCAGGGGCCGTACTGAGAGGTTCCCGAGCCGGCGACCTCGGTCTGGTTGTCGCGCAGCCAGACCCTGGCCTCTCCCGGCCGGATGCCGGCGTTGGGGTCGTAGGTGTCAGGTCCCACACCGGGGCCCTTGCCGTCGCCCTGGTCGACCGAGGGGGACCCGGAGGGACCGGCCGTCCCGCCGTCCTGCGCGGACGTTCCGAGGCCGTCGCCGACCGTGAGGTAGACGCCGCCGCCGATGACGAGCAGGACGGCGACCAGCGCCGCGACGACGACGGCCGGCCGGCGCTCGCGGCGGCCGGCCGATGCCGGATCGAACGGTTCGGGCGGCGGTCCGAAGCCGGGCGGTACCCGTGCGGGCGTGGACGCGGCGCCGGGCCACTGCTCATCGGGTTCCGGCGGTGCGCCGGGTGTGCGACCGGTCATGGGGAGAGTGTGGCCCGTAGGGTGGTGTTTCTAGAATAGATTTTTAGACTTCTTTCGTCACCGCTCGCACACCATCCTCCATTGTCCGCCCAGTTGGCCGCCACCAGGGGGCGCGTTCTCGGCCACTTCCCCCCTGCAGACACCAGTGCCCCGGCGGCCCTTGGGGCCCGGCTCGCCCGGTCGGCAGGGCAGGGCTACGTTGGAATGAACTGTCCTTTCCCGACGGGTTCGGATGAGGAGGCCGGGCATGACGACACGTGTGTGCAGCGCGGCCGCGGCGATGCTCGCCGTGGGCCTGGTCGTGGGGCCCGTCAGCGCGGGGCACGCCGGTTACGCGGGCGACGGCGTCACACCCGCACCGGGCGTGACGGTCCCCGTTCCGTCTCCGACTCCCGCCGCCGACACGTTCGCGCAGCTGACGCCCGCGGTGGCCCGGCAGCTGGACGAAGCCGTGCGCACGGTGATGGCCCAGGCAGAGGTGCCGGGGGTGATGGTGTCGCTGTCCGCTCCGGGTAAGGGTGAGTACGTCCGGACCTTCGGGATCGCGGACAAGGCGACCGGCGCCCCCATGGCCACCGACATGCACATGCGGATCGGCAGTGAGACCAAGACCTTCACGGTGACCGCGGTGCTCCAGCTCGTGGACGAGGGCAAGGCCGGGCTGGACGACCCGATCGGGAAGTACATCCAGGGCGTCCCGAACGGCGACCGGATCACCCTGCGCGAGCTCGCCGGGATGCGCAGCGGGCTGTTCAACTACTCGGCGGACGAAGGCTTCTTCAAGGCGTTGACCAGCGATCCGTACCGGTCCTTCACCCCGCAGGAACTGCTCGCGTACTCCTTCAAGCACCCGGTGCTGTTCGCGCCGGGCGCGAAGTTCTTCTACTGCAACACCAACCTCGTGCTCCTCGGACTGGTGGTGGAGAAGATCACCGGACAGAAGCTGTCCGACTACATCGACAAGGAGGTCGTCGCGGCGGCCGAGATGCCGAACACGCTTTTCCCCGACACCGCGGAGTTCCCGCAGCCGCATGCCCACGGTTACACCAACCAGACGGCCGCCGGGAAGATCGAGGACGCGACCAACTGGAACCCGTCCTGGGGCTGGGCGGCCGGAGCGATGATCTCCACCCTCTCCGACCTGCGGTCCTGGGCCAAGACCCTCGCCACCGGGACCCTGCTGACCCCCGCCACCCAGGCCGAGCGGCTGAAGACCCGGTCCGCCCTGCCCGGCACCGGCTACGGCCTGGGCATCTTCAACGTCCAGGGCTGGATCGGGCACAACGGTTCCCTGCCGGGCTACCAGTCGCTGACCATCTACCTGCCGGAGGCGCAGGCCACGCTCGTCGTGCTGCTCAACACCGACATCACCGCCGAGGGCGAGGAGCCGAGCACCCTGTTCGGCGAGGCGATCACCAAGATCGTGACACCCCGGCACGTCTACACCCTGCCTGCCCAGACCGGCCGGTGAGCAGTCCCTGGCGACCCGCAGTTCATCTCCTCCCGCCCGCTCCCGCCCGCTCCCGCCCGCTTCCTCCGCGCTCCCGCCCGCTCCCTCCGCGCGCCGCCACGCACAATGGTCCCCGGCGCGCCAAACACCCCTGAGGGAGACGGATATGAACGGTCAGGCAGCACAGCAGGGCAGCAGGGCGGCGGACGACTCCGCGGGCGTCGCCTCCGCCGGCGAGGGTGCGGACGACGGCGGCGCGGTCGTGGTCCGTGCGGCCGGGGAGGCGGACGTCGAGACGGCGGCCGCGCTGTTCCGCGGCTACCTCGACTTCTACGAGGTGGACGTGGAGGACCCGGACGCCCCGCGGGCCTTCCTGGCGGACCGCATCGCGAAGGACGAGTCCCTGGTCCTGCTGGCCGACGTCCCGGGGGCCGGCACGGTCGGCTTCGCGCAGGTCTACCGCGCCTTCTCCTCGCTCTCCCTGCGCACCGCCTGGGTGCTCAACGACCTGTACGTCGCCCCGTCCGGCCGCCGCACCGGCGCCGGCCGCGCGCTGCTGCGCGAGGTGCTGCGCCGGGCCCGCGAGGCCGGGGTGTCCGGCGTGCAGCTGGAGACCGCGTACGACAACACCGTCGCGCAGGGGCTGTACGAGGCGGAGGGCTTCGTCCGCGAGGAGTTCCACGTGTACTTCCACGATCTGGGCTGACGAACTCCCGGCCGGGGATGAAACATTCCGGCACCGCCGTCGCGTCAGTGGGGTGAGACGGACGCGAGGGGGAGTACATGCGGCAAGGTCGCAGGGACGGGTTCCGCGAATTCGCGGAAGGCCGGTCGGGTCATCTCTACCGGTCGGCCTGTCTGCTGGCGAGCGGGGACACCCATCTCGCGGAGGACCTGGTGCAGGAGACCCTGGGGCGGATGTACCTGCTTTGGGGGCGGATCTCCCGTATCGACAATCCGGCGGCGTACGCGCAGACGGTGCTGGTACGGGCCTTCCTCACGCACCGGCGGCGCCGGTCGGCGGGGGAGCGCCCGGTCGGGGAGTTCCCCGACTCGGGTGCGGCGGCGGGCGGCGGCGATCCGGCGCTGCGGCTGACGCTGCTGGAGGCGCTGGGGCGGCTGGCGCCCAAGGACCGGGCGGTGCTGGTGCTTCGCTACTGGGAGGACCGCAGCGTCGAGGAGACCGCCGACGCGATGAACGTCAGCTCGGCGGCCGTCCGGACCCGTAGCTCGCGGGCACTCGCCCGGTTGAGGGAGCAGCTGGGCGGCAGCCTCGCCGAGTTCGCCGGCATCTGAGCCGCCGAGCGGGTCCGAGCCGGTCCGATCTGTTCCTTCCCCTTCTTCACCCCACCCCTGAAACGGAAGGCCTGCTTCCCCATGCCCTTTGAAGATGAGATCGGTAACGCCCTGCGGCGTGCGGGGGACGGTTTCACGACCGACCGGCACGCTCTCGTGGACGCCGGTGAGCAGCGCGGCCGGCAGCTGGTGGCGCGCCGCCGCGCCGCAGTGGTCGGCGGATCCGTGCTGGCCCTGGCCCTGATCGGGACGGCAGGGGCCTACACCGGAGGCATGTTCGACGGCCCGGGCGCCCCGGCCCAGGCCCATGTGGCCGCGCCGCCGCCGCTGCCCAGTGCTGCCCCGGGCGACCTCAGGAAGGCGCGAGTGGGCACGGGCGCCGTCACCGCCGACCAGCTGATCGCCGTACTCGGGCAGCTGCTGCCGGACGGCAAGATCTCCAAGGCAGAGGCGCGCGGTACGGGCCACGAGCTGGGCCCGATGGTCCAGGGCGTGTACGACGACGGGAAGGGCAAGGCGGCGATCAGCGTCAGCCTCTCCCGGGTGCACCCGGGCGGCACCAACGCCGGTCAGCTGACCGAATGCGGGGACAAGAACATCCAGGAGTACGACGACTGCCGGACCGAACAGCTGGCCGGCGGTTCCAAGGTGCTGCTCTACAAGGGCTACGAATATCCGGACCGCCGGGTGGACACCAAGCTCTGGCGGGCCGTGCTCGTGACCCCGCAGGGCTTCCTGGTCCAGGCGTCCGAGTGGAACGCCCCCGCCGAGAAGGGCGCGGCCGTCTCCCGTACCGATCCGCCCCTGTCCACCGCCCAGCTGAAGACCCTGGTCACCTCCGCCACATGGCACCCGGCGCTGAACGACCTGCCGGCGGCCCAGCCGGAGCGGGCCGTCCAGGCCCCGGCGAACGGCCCGGAGGCCGGACCGATCCTCCAGTCCCTGCTGCCGGGGAACGGGGTCGATGTGCTCTCCACGGGCGGCGAGGGCGACTACGCGTACGCCGTGCTCGACGACGGCAAGGGCAGCTCGATGGTGCAGGTCAACGCGCAGCCGAACATGGCGGGGCCGCTGGCCGGCCACATGCAGGGCGCAGGCGTGACCACGCTGCCGGACGGCACCAAGGTGAAGGTGGAGCAGAAGCCGGGCGAGAAGGGCGGCGCCGGGGTGGTCTGGTGGACCGTGGACACCCTCCGTCCGGACGGCTTCCGGGTGGCGGTCTCCGCCTTCAACACCGGCGACCAGAACAAGCCCGCCACCCGCAAGGCCCCGCTGCTGACCATGGAACAGCTGAAGGAGATCGCACTGAGCCCGAAGTGGACCACCCCCTAGGAGTGCTCACAAAGCACTACCAGGCGCAGGTCATTTGGCGTCGGCGTAGCACTGCACGACCGCCGTCGTGAACGGGAAGCGGACCGGGGTGTCGCCGAAGGCGATCCGGCCGGCCCGGTCGCCGGCGGCGCGGATCGCCTCCACGACCGCCTCGCTCTCCTCGGCCGGACAGTGCACGATCACCTCGTCGTGCTGGAAGAACACCAGCTCGGCCCGCATCCCGGCGGTCGCCTGCCGCAGGGCCGCGAGCAGCAGCAGGGCCCAGTCGGCGGCGCTGCCCTGGACGACGAAGTTACGGGTGAACCGGCCGCGGGCCCGGGTGTTGGTGGAGGCGTAGCTCGGGGTCCAGGCGTCGTCGCGGTCCCGCGGGATCCCGGCCCCGCCCTCGCCGGCCGCCTCGCCCTGGTCGACGCCGCCGTCGCCCGTCTCGTACCCGTCGCCGGAGCCGGCGGGCGGCGGACAGGTACGGCCCAGCCAGGTCCGTACGAGCCGGCCCTCCTCCCCGGCCTTCGCCGCGTCGTCCACGTACGCCACGGCCCGGGGGAAGCGGCGGCGGAGCGCGGCCAGGTTCTTCAGGCCGTCCCCGGAGGTCTGGCCGTAGACGGCGCCGAGGACGGCGAGCTTGGCCTTGTCGCGGTCGCCGGAGAAGCCCTGGCGGGAGACGGCGGTGTAGAGGTCCTCGGGGCGGCCGGCCACCTCCATGAAGGCCGGGTCCCGGGAGATCGCGGCGAGCACGCGCGGCTCCATCTGGTCGGCGTCGGCGACGACGAGCCGCCAGCCGGGATCGGCGATGACGGCCCGGCGGATCACCTTGGGGATCTGCAGGGCACCGCCGCCGTTGGTGACCCAGCGGCCGGTGAGGGTGCCGCCGGGGATGAACTCCGGGCGGAAGCGGCCGTCGTGGACCCAGTCCGCGAGCCAGCTCCAGCCGTGGGCGGTGTAGATCCGGTACAGCTTCTTGTACTCGATCAACGGCTCGACGGCCGGGTGGTCCAGCTCCTGGATCTCCCAGCGACGGGTGGACTTGAGCTTGATCCCGGCCTCGGCGAAGGCCTTGACGACGTCGGCGGGCAGATCGGGACGTACCCGTCTGCCGAAGGCGGCGGAGACCCGGTCGGCCAGTTCGGCGAGGCGCCGGGGCTCCCCGCCGCCCGCATACCGCTCGCCGAGCAGCTCGGTGAGCAGGGCGCGGTGTACGTCCGCCCGCCAGGGCAGGCCCGCGCGGTTCATCTCGGCCGCGACGAGGAAGGCCGCGGACTCGGCGGCGGTGAGCAGCCGCATCCGGTCGGGGTGGGCGGTGGCGTCGAGCCGTTTCGCCTGGTCGGCGTGGACGGCGAGCAGGGCGTCCAGGGGGACCGGGGTGGTGGGCTGCGGATCGAAGAGGGAGTCCTGGGCGCGCGGCTCGGCGGCGCGCTGTGGTGGATCGGGCGGTACGGGTGCGTGGGTGAGCCGGGCCCAGGCGGCGGCCGCCGAGCGGGGCTCGCCGGAGCGGCCCTCGTGGCCGAGGAGCAGCAGCTCCGCGTCCTCGATGTCGTGGCAGCGCTCGACGCGGGCGCTGGCCGCGAGCAGCCGGGGGTACACGGCGGCGGTCGACCGCCAGACCCAGCGGGTCCCGGGCGGGGCGGCCCGGACCGCCTCGGCGGGATCGCGGACCCGCATCCGGGCTCCGGCCGTGGGGGGCACGGGCGCGGCGTGCCACCAGCCGTCGCCGTCCTCGGCGAGGGCCCACCGGGGCGTGCGGTCGCTCATGGGTGCGAGTGTCCCACCGGGGTCCGACAACCCCGGCCCGCCGGGCCGCGCGGCCCCGATCAGCCCGCCGCTGTGCGAGACGCGGGGTGCGCGGGTGGCACCCCTGAGGCGGCGCCCCCGCGGCGGCGCCGCAGACGGCCTGGGCGGGCCGCCGGGGCCGGGTGTACCGCCGCCGCGGAGGGCAACGGCGGACATGCCAAGCTGAGAGGTGTGAGAGACCTTGCCGAAACCGTCGACCGGGCCTTCGCCGCCGCCCTCTACGCCCAGGACGACACCGGGCTGGACACCGGGGCCTCGCTGCTCGTCGCCGACCAGGGCGGGTGGGCCGGGGTCGGGCGGGAGCTGCTGGCGCGCGGGGAGGCGTACGTACGCCAGGGCTGGGAGCGGGGCTGGCAGCCGGCCGACGTGCTGCGGCTGGTCCGCCGGGACCTCGACGAGCGGCACCTGCGGATCACCGGCGACCTGATCGCCGCCGAGGCGCGCCGCTACGCCCGGCTCCCCGCGCGCTGGGGCGCCGCCGAGGTGTGGTGGACGAGTGACGAGCAGTACGCGGACCGGCTCGCGCAGCGTGAACGGGCCGACCGGTTCACCCTGGCCACCGCCTTCCTGGAGGTGCTGCGGCTGCTGGTCCGGCTGCCCTCGATCGAACCGGTGGGTCCGCTTCCCGGCGATCCCGTCGACGCCCTCGCGGAGCACGCCCACATCGAGCCGCGCATGCTGGGCCGGATCCGGGCCCTGCTCGCCAAGGCCGAGGCGACGACCTTCCCGGAGGAGGCGGAGGCGCTCAGCGCCAAGGCCCAGGAGCTGATGGCCCGGCACACCGTGGACGAGGCGCTGCTGGCCGCGCGCGGCGGGGGCCCGGCGCAGGTTCCGGGGGCCTGCCGGATCGGGGTCGAGCAGCCGTACGAGGAGGCGAAGGCGGTGCTGCTCGACGCGGTCGCGACCGCCAACCGCTGCCGGGCGGTGTGGAACAGCGGCTTCGAGTTCTCCACGGTGGTGGGCTTCGAAAGCGATCTGGAGGCCGTGGAGCTGCTGTACACCTCGCTGCTCGTGCAGGGCACGGTGGCGATGACCCGCGCGGAGGCCGCGCAGCGCTCGGGCGGACGCAAGCGGACGAAGACCTTCAGGCAGTCTTTCCTGCTCGCCTACGCCAGCCGTCTCGGCCACCGGCTCGCCGAGACCGCCGAGCACACGGCGACGGAGGCACCGGACAACCTTCCGGCCCTGGTGGCGCGCGATGTCGCGGTCACCTCCCGCGCGGAGGAGATGTTCCCCCGGACCACCACGACCCGTCTGCGGGGCGCCACGGACCACGCGGGCTGGGAGGACGGCACGGCCGCCGCCGACGCCGCCCACGTGGGCGGCAGGCGCAAGCGCCTGTCGAGCTAGAGCCCGCCTCCGCCTCCGAGACGCCTGCCACCCCTGGCGGCGGACCTGTCTGTGATCAACGGACCACCCCGCGTGCACGTGCATCTGCCCATGCATGCGCTCGTGAACACAGCTATGATCCGGAGGAGTTGACATCTGCACTATCGGGGGCTTCCTGTGGACCACGCGTACAACGGGATGGCAGCTGCAGAACTCGCTTCCTTGTTTGAGCTGACGTGGCAGAAGAGCAGACACAGCAACTCGCAGGGTTCCTGCGTGGAGTTCGCGAAGCTGCCGGGAGGCGACGTCGCCATGCGCAACTCGCGCTTTCCGGACGGTCCGGCGCTCGTCTACACACCAGCCGAGATAGAAGCCCTGCTCCTGGGCGTCAAGGACGGCGAGTTCGACCATCTGATCGGCTGACGGAACGGCGCATTCATCAAGCCATGCACGTGCACTGGCCGGGACTGATCGCAGTGATCAATCCCGGCCAGTGGTCGTGTACAGGCCCTCGGCCGGCATCGGCTGTCGGCCGCTCAGTCCTGAAGCAGGAACAGCGCCCAGACCACCTTGCCGGTCAGCCGTCCCGCGAGCGGGTGCCAGCCCCAGCTGTCGCTGTACGAGTCCACCAGGAACAGTCCGCGCCCGGACTCCAGGTCGAAGTTCTCCTCGGTGTGCTCCGGTGAGAAGGCCCCGCCGGGCCGGTCCTCGCTCGGGTCGCGCACCGCGCACACCAGGCGGGTGCTCCACCGCATCAGGTGCAGCCGCACCGGCGGCTCCGGCTCGGCGTCCGCGCCCCGCGCGTCCTCGGGCAGGGCATGGCGCAGCGCGTTCGTGACGAGTTCGGAGACGACCAGGGCGACATCGTCGAAGCGGTCGTCGAGGCCCCACTGGCACAGGGTCGACCGGGTGAAAGTGCGTGCGCCCCGCACCGCGTCGAACCGAGCGGGCAGAGCGCATGAGGCGGACCCGGAGACAGCCGTGGGGTCGACCGGGGGAAGCCCCTGCCGTAACGGCTCGAGCATGGTCGATCCATTCGTCCCCATGCGAGGCACTCCCGGGATTCGCGGACGCAGCGGCGGCTTCGTCCAAAGAGAACTGCGGGGTGGGTCCGGCGCCGGCGCGAAAGGGCACGCAGGTGCGCGGGGACCATCGTTCCGAATGCGGGAGCCGGATGCAAGGGCAGATGCACGTGCACGCGCCGGACCTGTCCACTCCCGTGATGGTTCTTGCTCATTTCTTCCTACGCATCCTTACGGACTTCTTTTCCCGTCGGCGGGATTCCGTTACAGAACGAGTACGGGCCGATGCGTTTTGGTGGCAGACTGCGGCCTCTGGGGTACGGGGGCCCCGCGACGCTCGCGCACACCACGCGCACGCCAATGCGATGGGGAGGGCAGTACTAGTGACCGCAGAAGCAAGCGGTTCTGTGGTGCGCCGCATCCTCCTGGGCTCCCAGCTCAGGCGACTCCGAGAATCCCGCGGCATCACCCGTGAGGCGGCCGGCTACTCGATCCGCGCATCCGAATCGAAGATCAGCCGCTTGGAGTTGGGAAGGGTGAGCTTCAAGGCCAGAGACGTCGAGGACCTCCTCACGCTCTACGGAGTCACGGACAGCACGGAGCGCGAGTCGCTGCTCGGGCTGGTCCGGGAGGCCAACGCGACCGGCTGGTGGCACAGTTACGGCGACGTGCTGCCCGGATGGTTCCAGACCTACATCGGCCTGGAGGGCGCCGCCTCGCTCATCCGGATCTACGAAGTGCAGTTCGTCCACGGCCTGTTGCAGACCGAGGCCTACGCCCACGCCGTCGTCAGCCGCGGCATGCCCGGCGCCACCGCCGCCGAGATCGACCGCCGCGTCGCCCTGCGCCTGGAACGGCAGAAGGTCCTCGTCTCCGAGAACGCCCCGGTCTTCCACGCCGTCCTCGACGAGGCCGCACTGCGCCGCCCGTACGGCGACCGCGACGTCATGCGCGGCCAGTTGGAACACCTCATCGAGGTATCCCAGCGGCCCAACGTGCAGCTGCAGGTGATGCCCTTCTCCTTCGGCGGGCACGCGGGCGAGAGCGGTGCCTTCACCCTGCTCCGTTTCCCCGAGTCGGACCTGCAGGACATCGTCTATCTGGAACAGCTCACCAGTGCCCTCTACCTGGACAAGGACGAGGAAGTGGGGCAGTACGGGAGGGCGATGGAACGCCTCCAGGCCGACTGCCCGGACGCCGACCGGACCCGGGATCTTCTGCGTGGACTGCTCCAACTGTCTTGATTCGCACGTAGGATGACGGCTGATCAGTGCATGATGACCGATCGGTCTCCGGTGCAGCGCACGGGTGCGCGCTCGCAGTAAGGGATGGCATGTCCATATTCAGCGACCTGGCTCACCAGTACATCGACGGCGAATGGCTGGCCGGTACCGGTTCGTGGGACATCATCGACGTCAACCCGTACAACGGGGAGAAGCTCGCGGCGATCACCGTGGCCACCGTCGAGCAGGTGGACCAGGCCTACCGCGGCGCCGAGCGCGCCCAGCGGGAGTGGGCCGCCACCAGCCCGTACATCAGACGCGCGGTCCTGGAACGCGCCCTGCGGATCACCGAGGAGCGCGAGAAGGAGATCGTCGAGGCGATGATCGACGAGCTCGGCGGGACCCGTCCCAAGGCCGAGTACGAGGTCTACCTCGCCAAGGAGTTCATCCGCGAGTCGATCCAGCTCGCCGTCCGGCCGGAGGGCCGGATCCTGGCCTCGCCGGTCGAGGGCAAGGAGAACCGCGTCCAGCGGCTCCCCGTCGGCGTCGTCACCGTGATCAGCCCCTTCAACTTCCCCTTCCTGGTGACCCTGAAGTCGGTCGCCCCGGCGCTGGCCCTGGGCAACGCGGTCGTCATCAAACCGAACCAGAACGCCCCGGTCGTGGGCGGCGGGGTCATAGCCAAGATCTTCGAGGACGCGGGACTGCCCGCCGGTCTGCTGAACGTCCTGGTCACCGACATCGCCGAGATAGGCGACGCGCTGCTGACCCATCCCGTCCCCAAGGTGATCTCCTTCGCGGGATCGGACCGGGTCGGCCGGCACGTGGGGGCCGTCGCCGCCCGCCACTTCAAGCGCACGGTCCTGGAACTCAGCGGAAACAGCGCGCTCGTCGTCCTCGACGACGCCGACCTCGACTACGCGGTGGACGCGGCCGTCTTCAGCCGCTTCGTCTACCAGGGCCAGGTCTGCATGGCCGCCAACCGGATCCTGGTCGACGCGTCCGTGGCGGAGGAGTTCACGGAGAAGTTCACCGCCCGGGTGCGCAGCCTGAAGACGGGCGACCCGCACGACGCCGACACCCACATCGGCCCGCTGATCAACTCCTTCCAGGCCGAAGCCCTGACCGCACTCGTGGACCAGGCCGTGGAATCCGGGGCGCAGGCGCTCGTACGGGGATCTACGCGCGGCAACCTCGTCGAACCGACGGTGCTCGCCGGGATCCCGGAGGACTCGCCGTTGCTGGGCCAGGAGATCTTCGGCCCGGTGGCCCTGCTGGTGGTCTTCGACGGCGAGGACGAGGCCGTCCGGCTGACCAACGCGACCCCGTACGGGCTGAGCGGCGCCGTCCACACCCGGGACGTCGAGCGGGGCGTCCGCTTCGCCCAGCGGATCGAGACGGGCATGATCCACGTCAACGACTCCACCATCGGGGACGAGCCGCTGGCCGCCTTCGGCGGAGAGAAGGCCTCGGGCCTCGGACGGCTGAACGGCGAGGCCACGGTCGAGGCCTTCACCACGCAGAAGTGGATCTCCGTGCAGCACGGCCGGAGCCGCTTCCCGTTCTGAGGGTCCGGAAGGGGCCTAAACTCAACCGGGCGTACGGCATGCGTCCGGGGGAGACAGAGTTGAGCAACATACCGGAGACCGGCCGGACCCCTCGGGTCCAGAACCGGCTCGTCGTCATCCAGATCGTGGTCTTCTCCCTGCTTCTGACGCTGGGCGGGCGTCTCTGGTACCTCCAGATACGCAATGGCCAGGAGTACACGGACGAGGCGAAGAACAACCACGTCCAGCAGGTGGTCCAGCCCGCCGTGCGCGGTTCGATCCTCGACTCGCGCGGGGTCCCGCTCGCCGACAACGCGACCCACCTCGTGGTCTCCGCCAACCGCACCGAGCTGCTGACCATGAAGGACAAGGGCAAGTCCGTCCTCGTCCGGCTCGCCGGGGTCCTGGGCATGGACCCCCAGGAGGTCGTCGACAAGGTCCGCCTCTGCGACTCCAAGACCAAGCAGCCCTGCTGGAACGGCTCCCCCTACCAGCCGATCCCGGTCAGCGACGAGGCCACCACCGAGCAGGCCCTGCAGATCCGCGAGCACCCCGAGGACTTCCCGGGCATCACGGCCGAGGCGACCGCCCTGCGGCGCTACGCCGCCCCGGACCAGGCCAACACCTCCCAGGTGCTGGGCTACCTCTCGCCGGTCACCGACGAGGAGATCGCCAAGGCGAAGAAGTCCGACTCCCCGTACCTGCGCTCCGACCAGGTGGGCCGCTCCGGCCTGGAGCGCACGTACGACAAGGAGCTGCGCGGAAAGGCGGGCATCACCCGCTATGAGGTGGACAACCTCGGCAGGGTCCTCGGGCAGGGCCAGACCGACCCGGCGAAGCCCGGCTCGAACATCGTGACCTCGATCGACTCGCGGGTGCAGGCGGTCGCGGAGCGCGAACTGAACAACGCGATGATCGAGGCCCGCAAGACGTTCGACAAGAACAACACCCGCCGGAACTACGAGGCCGACTCGGGTTCCGTCGTGGTGATGGAGACCAAGACCGGCCGCATCGTGGCGATGGCCTCGAACCCGACGTACGACCCGAACACCTGGGTGGGCGGCATCTCCGCGAAGGACTACGCGGCCCTCACCGACAAGGAGTCGAACTACCCGCTGCTGAACCGGGCGATCCAGGCCCAGGCGGCGCCGGGCTCCATCTTCAAGGTGGTCACCTCGACCGCCGCGGTCAACGCCGGGTACCCGTTCAACAACCGCTATCCGTGCCCCAGCTCGTACTCGGTCGGCAACCAGACCTTCACGAACTTCGAGTCGCAGGGCCACGGCGACATCACCATCGGCCGGGCCCTGGAGGTCTCCTGCGACACGGTCTACTACCTGATCGCCGACCAGGAGTGGAAGAAGGACGGCGGCATCAACCCGAAGAAGAACCCGAACGACTGGTTCTTCAAGACCGCCCAGGAGTTCGGACTGGGCAAGCGCACGGGCATCGACCTGCCGAACGAGGTGCCCGGCCGGATCCCCGACCGCAAGTGGAAGCAGGACTTCTTCGAGGCGAACAAGGACGCCTGGTGCCGCGACGGCAAGAAGAACGGCACCTTCGCCGAGAAGATCGCCTACGAGAACTGCCGCCAGGGCAACCAGCTGCGTGAGGGCGACGCCATCAACTACTCGATCGGACAGGGCGACACCCTCGTCACCCCGGTCCAGATGGCCTCCGTGTACGCGGCCATCGCCAACGGCGGCACGCTCCACCAGCCGAGCGTCGGCAAGGCGATCGTCAGCGCCGACGGGACCGCGGTCCAGGAGATCGCGCCGAAGGTGCAGGGCAAGCTGCCGATGGACGCCAAGACCCGCGACAACATCGACCAGGCCCTCGCCGGGGTGGCCACCGACGGCAGCGCCGCCTGGCGCTTCGGCGGCTGGCCGCAGAAGCAGATCCCGATGCACGCCAAGACCGGCACGGCCGAGGTCCAGGGCAAGCAGACCACCTCCTGGTTCGCCTCCTACACCGACGACTACGCGATCGTCATGACGATCTCCCAGGGCGGCACCGGCTCGGGTGCGTCGGGTCCGGCGGTCCGCAAGATCTACGAGGCGATGTACGGGCTCGACCCGACGGGCAGGCAGGACCTCGCCAAGGCCCTGCTCCCGCAGCCCGCCACGGCGCTGCCCGCGATTCGCCCGGACGAGGAAATCGCCGCCCGCTGACGGGGTATATAGGACAGGAGCTGACCGCAATACTCCGTAGCGTGTGGGGTGTCGGGGGGACGGGCTCCCCGGCATCCACGCAGAAGGCGGTCGGTCATGGCTCAGATTTCCACCGAGGTCCTCGGCGACGAGCGCGGCACGCTCCTCGCCTTCGTCGAGGCCCAGCGCTCGGCGATCCGCGAATCGGTCCTCGGACTCAGCGAGGAGCAGGCCGCGAGCCGCCCCACCGTCAGCGAGCTCACGCTGTCCGGGGTGCTCAAGCACGTGGCCGAGGTCGAACTGGGCTGGCTGCGGATGGCCCAGCAGGCGGTGAACGAGCGCCGGCGCACCGAGGAGACGTGGGGCGAGGCCTTCCGGCTGGTCGAGGGCGAGTCCATCGCGTCCGTCCTGGCCTTCTGGGACGAGGTCCGGCAGGAGACGGAGGCCTTCGTCGCCGCCCTGCCGAGCCTGGACGACACCTTCCCGCTCCCGCCGGCGCCCTGGTTCCCGAAGGACGGCAAGGTCTCGATGCGCTGGATGCTCCTGCACCTGGTGGAGGAGTTCGCCCGGCACGCGGGCCACGCGGACATCGTCCGTGAAACCCTCGACGGCACCCGCGCCATGGGCTAGCCGCGGGCTCGGCCGGCAAGATCCGGAAGAGACGGCCCAGCGGTGCGGTGAGTAGCCTGGCCCCATGTCAGCGATCCGGCTTCTTGTCCTCGGTGCGGTCCGCCAGCACGGGCGGGCCCACGGGTACCAGGTGCGCAACGACCTGGAGTACTGGGGCGCCCACGAGTGGTCGAACACCAAGCCCGGATCGATCTACCACGCGCTCAAGCAGATGGCGAAGCAGGGCGTCCTGCACGCCCACGAGGTGGCGCCGAGTGTGGCCGGCGGGCCCCCGCGCACCGAGTACGAGGTGACGGACGCCGGCCGCGAGGAGTACTTCAGGCTGCTGCGCGAGGCGCTCGCGGCGTACGACCAGAAGACGGACGTGCTGTCGGCGGCGATCGGCTTCATGGTCGACCTTCCGCGCGGCGAGGTCCTCGGGCTGCTCCGGGAGCGGCTGGCCAAGCTGGCGGGCTGGCGGTCGGCGGTGACCGAGTACTACACGCCGGAGGGCGGCCCGGAGTCGCTGGGCCACATCGGCGAGATCATGCACATGTGGGTCCACTCCGGGGACGCCGAGGCGGAGTGGACCCGCGGGCTGATCGCCCGGATCGAGGGCGGCGCGTACTCCTTCGCGGGCGAGGGCGGTGAACCGTTCGTGGGGGTTCTCGCGGACGGGCAGGAGAACCCGTACGCGACCGGGCAGGACGCGTAATCAAGTTTGACTAGCCCGGGTGCCCGGCGTACTTTGGCCGTCCTGCTACTCAAATTTGACTAATCGAGGAGCGAAGTGATGGCGGCGATCTCCGCCGAAGGCGTCCACAAGCGGTACGGCGGCAAGCCCGCCCTGGCCGGGCTCGACCTGGAGGTGCCGCGCGGCACGGTGCACGCGGTGCTCGGCCCCAATGGAGCCGGCAAGACCACGGCGGTCCGCATCATGACCACCCTGCTGCGGCACGACGAGGGCGTGGTCCGAGTGGCGGGCCACGACGTACGGACGGACGCGTCGGCCGTCCGCGCCCGGATCGGCCTGCTCGGCCAGCACGCGGCGCTCGACGAGGAACTGGCGGGGCGGCAGAACCTGGAGATGTTCGGCCGCCTCCACCACCTCGGTGCGCGGCGGGCCGGGCTGCGGGCCGACGAACTGCTGGAGCGCTTCGGCCTCGCCGACACCGGCCGCAAGCCCGTGAAGCAGTACAGCGGCGGCATGCGCCGCCGCCTCGACCTGGCGGCGTCACTGATCACCGAGCCGGAGGTGCTCTTCCTGGACGAGCCGACCACCGGCCTCGACCCGCGCGGACGCGCCGAGGTGTGGAGCGCGGTCCGCTCCCTCGTGGGCGGCGGCACGACGGTCCTGCTGACCACGCAGTACCTGGAGGAGGCAGACCAGCTGGCCGACCGCATCGCGCTGATCGACGCCGGGCGGGTGGCGGCGGAGGGCACGGCCGACGAGCTGAAGGCCCTCGTCGGGGCGGACCGGATCGTCGTCGTCCTACGGGACGCGGCGCGGCTCGGGCAGGCCGCGGCGCTGCTGCCGGACCCGTCCGTCGACCCGGACTCCCTGACCCTGAGCTTCCCGGTCCAGGACCGCATGGGAGGCCTGACCCGGACCCTGCGGGCGCTGGAGGAGGCGGGCATCGAGGCGGCGGACCTCTCGGTCCGGCGGCCCACGCTCGACGAGGTCTTCCTGCACCTGACCGACCGTACGAACACCGCGGAGGTGGCCGCATGAGCACGGGCACGGGCACGGGCGTGAGCACGGGCGGAAGCACGGGCGTGAGCACCGGCACGGGCGTGCCCTGGGTGCTCGTGGACTCCTGGACGATGACCCGGCGCGAACTCGCGCACTGGGCGCGCCGGCCCGTCCAGATGGTCGTCGGACTGGTCTTCCCCGTGATGCTGCTGCTGATGTTCGGCTTCCTCGTCGGCGGCGGGCGCGGGATCGACGGCGAGTACGTCGAGTTCCTGGTGCCCGGGATGCTCGCGCTGACGATGGCCTTCGGACTGGAGGCCACCATGACGGCGGTCACCCAGGACCTCGGCAAGGGCGTCATCGACCGGTTCCGCGCCATGCCGATGTCCTCCGCCGCGGTACTGGTCGGCCGCAGCGCGGCGGACATGATCCAGTCGGCGGTGGGACTCGCGGTCCTGGCCGGCGTCGGTCTCCTCCTCGGCTGGCGCTGGCACGGCTCACCGGCGGCCGCGCTGCTGGCCTTCGCGCTGCTCCTGCTGCTGCGCTTCGCGATGCTGTGGATCGGCATCTTCCTCGGCATGGTCGCGGGCCGGCCCGAGCTGGTGCAGGCGGTGCAGATCCTGGTGTGGCCGGTGGGCTTCCTCTCCAACGCGTTCGCCACCCCGGAGTCGATGCCGGGCTGGCTGGGGACGGTGGTGGAATGGAACCCGATGTCGGCGACGGCCACGGCGGTCCGCGACCTGTTCGGAAACCCGGCGGCGGCGCCCCCCTCCTGGGCCGCCGACCATGCCGCACTGCTCGCCGTCGGCTGGCCGGTCCTGCTGCTGGCGGTCTTCTTCCCGCTGGCGGTGGCCCGCTTCCGGGGCCTCAGCCGCTAGAAGCAGGGGGTTGCGGCGGCAGCGGCGGCAGCGGGGGCTGCGGGCGGAAGAAAGCTTGCACCTCACGCGGCGTGAGGCACCACAGTGAAGGGCGTACCCGAACAGAGGAGGGAAGCGATGGGCTACTCCGTGGGCCAGGTCGCCGGATTCGCCGGAGTGACGGTGCGCACCCTGCACCACTACGACGAGATCGGCCTGCTCTCCCCGAGCGGCCGCAGCCACGCGGGACACCGGCGGTACGACGACGCCGACCTGGACCGGCTGCAGAGGATCCTGTTCTACCGGGAGCTCGGCTTCCCCCTCGACGAGGTCGCGGTCCTGCTGGACGACCCGGATTCGGATCCGCGGGAGCATCTGCGCCGGCAGCATGCCCTGCTGTCCGACCGGATCGCCCGGCTCCAGCAGATGGCCAAGGCCGTTGAGCACGCCATGGAGGCGAAGAAGATGGGCATCAACCTCACGCCCGAGGAGAAGTTCGAGGTCTTCGGGGACAGCGACCCCGACCAGTACGCGCAGGAGGTCGAGCAGCGCTGGGGCGACACCGACGCCTACGCCCAGTCGCAGCGGCGGACGGCCTCCTACACGAAGGACGACTGGCGGCGGATCCAGGACGAGGCCGCCGACTGGGGCAGCCGGTACGCGGCCCTCATGGAGGCCGGTGAGCCCGCGGACGGCGAGCGTGCGATGGACCTGGCCGAGGAACACCGGCAGCACATCAGCACCTGGTTCTACGACTGCCCGTACGAGATGCACACCTGCCTCGGCGAGATGTACGTCACGGACGAGCGGTTCACGGCGTTCTACGACGCTCTCAAGCCGGGCATGGCCGGGCATCTGAGGGACTCGATCACGGCCAACGCCGTACGCAAGGTGTAGGCGCGGACGTCACGCATCCGACCCCCTCCGGGCCCTGGAACCGGGCGGGGGTCGTGTGCGTTGATAATTGAGACCGCCCGCCCCCCGCACACCCCCTTGATCCAGGAGAGCCCGGAACCCGTGGATACGCTTGCGCTCGGCCCTGAGTGGCTCAGTCCGGACTATCTGATCTCGCACTTCGGCCTGATCGGCATCCTGGTCATCGTCTTCGCCGAGTCGGGACTCTTCGCGTTCCTGCCGGGGGACTCGCTGCTGTTCACGGCGGGTCTGCTGGTCGCGGACGGGCAGTACATCAAGCAGCCGCTGTGGCTGGTCTGCACGCTGATCGTGGCCGCCGCCATCATCGGCGACCAGGTCGGCTACATGATCGGCAAGTTCTTCGGCCCGAAGCTCTTCAACCGGCCGAACTCCAAGCTCTTCAAGCGCGAGAACCTCGACAAGGCGCACGAGTTCATGGACCGGCACGGCCCGAAGGCCATCGTGCTGGCCCGCTTCGTGCCGATCATCCGCACTTTCGCCCCGATGGTCGCGGGCGCCGGCTCGATGAAGTACCGCACCTTCCTGACCTACAACATCATCGGCGGCATCGGCTGGGGTGCGGGTGTCACGGTCGCGGGCTACTGGCTCGGTCAGATCGAGTTCATCAAGACCAACGTCGAGCCGATCCTGGTGGGCATCGTCCTCATCTCGGTCATCCCGGTGATCTTCGAGGTCCTCAAGGCCCGCAAGGAGAACAAGGCGAACGCCGGCCAGGTCCCGGCCGCGCCCGGCGCGGTCGAGGACTCCGGCCCCCAGCGCGGACGCCACGCCAAGCGCTGACCCCCTGTCCGGCCCCGCCGTCGCTTGAGGCGCGGGGTAACGGCGCGGAGCCCCGCATCGGTGAACCGCGCAAGGCGCATCGCATGCGCCGCATTCGCCACCACGTACGCCCCCGCGGGCAGCCAGAGCCCGCGGGGGCGTACGCGCGCCCGGCCGGTGCCCAGGGCGGTGCCCAGGGCGGCCCGGCCGGTGCCCGGCCGGTCAGAAGCCTCGGGTCCGCTTCGCCGCACGGCGCTTGGCGGCGCTCGCGGCCCCCGGGATCCGCATGAACAGCCGCGAGGTCTCCGACCCCAGGTTCACCCCGATCGCGATGGCCAGCGCGATGGCCGCGGCGTTCACCAGCGAGCCCAGCCCCTCGTTCAGCCGGTCCTCGGCGATGAGCAGCAGCCCGTAGTAGGTCGCCGAGCCGGGCAGCAGCGGGCCGATGGCGGCCGTCACGTACGGCAGCGCGGAGGCGAAGCGGTAGCGCGAGAAGAGCTGTCCGAAGAGCCCCACCAGGCCCGCCGCGACGGCGGTGGACGGCACGGGCGGGATGCCGCCCGCGTAGTGCAGGGCCCCGAACGTCACCCACGCCACCGCGCCGTTCAGCGTCACGATCGCCACGGTGGAGCGCTCCTGCTGGAGCAGGATCGCGAAGGTGAACACCAGCACCATCGAGGCCGCGATCTGGATCAGCGGCCGCTGGGTGATCTCGAGGACCTCCTCCGGCCTCGGGGAGGCGTCGAACTGCAGCCCGATGTAGAGCACGACCAGCACGCCCATGATGATGCCGATGAAGAGGTACATGACCTCCAGCAGCCGGGCGGAGGCGGTGATGTAGAAGCCGGTCAGGCCGTCCTGTACGGCCGCGACCAGGGCCCGCCCGGGCAGCAGCGCGAAGAGCCCGCCGGTGATCACGGCGGAGGCCTTGACCTCGATCCCGGTCATGTTCAGTGCCACCCCGATCGCGGCCGGAGGCATCGCCGCGACCACGAACTGGTAGAACTCCGGCAGCCCGCGGCCGGCGCACAGCCATGCCAGCCGGTCGCCCAGGACCGCGCCGAGCGCCGCCGCGATGAACACCAGCACCCCGCCGCCGACCAGGGTGGACGCGGCGCCGGCGAGCAGCCCGGCGGCGGTGGTGAGCATCCAGCCGGGGTACGGGTGCCGGTTGCGGCGGATCTCGGCGAGGCGCCGGTAGGCCTCCTCCAGCGTGATGTCGATCTCGGGGGCGCTGATGTCGTCCACCAGCCGGTAGACGGCCGAGAGCCGGTTGTAGTCGGTGCCACGCCGGCGCACGGTCCGGTTCGCCGAGACCGGGTGGTCCACCAGCGAGGGCTGGTGCGTGATCGACAGCAGGGTGAAGGTGACGGTGGGCTCGCAGCGGTCCAGCCCATAGGAGCGGGTCACCGCGAACATCGCGGCCTCCACGTCCTCGGCGCCCTCGCCGCCCGCGAGCAGCAGCTCGCCGATGCGCAGGGTCAGGTCGAGCACGCGGCCCACGGCGGGCCCGGGCTCGCTCGGCCGCTGCACGAGATCCGGTACGGGGCGCACGTCGACCGGCATGCGCAGCATCGTGCGCATGCGGTCCTGCCAGGGGGACTCCGTCAGCCGGCCGACGGGGAAGTCCTGGCCTGGGGTGTAGGCGGGCGGGGCGTGCGCGGCGCTGTAGGTGGCCGGTGTCGCGAAGGCCGACCCCCCGGGCTCCGGCTCCGCCAACTCGGCGCCCGCCGGACGGACGAACTCCGACGTGGGCTGGTCCTCCTCGGGAACCTCCGGCTCCATTCCGGGCGGGGGTGCGAAGGCGCTGTGCGCCTCGTCGGACTGGGGCTTCCTGTCCTCGGCCCCGTCGGCCTCCGCCACGCGTCCTCCCGTCCGTGATCACCTGCCGTACCAGTATGCGGAACCGTTTCCTCCCCGTCGAAACAGCGCCGCGGCGGAGGGCAGGCCCGGGAAACGCTCCGCTTCCGGGAACGGCAGTCCGGGAACGGCAGTCCGGGAACGACGAACGGGCGGCACCCCCTCGGGGTACCGCCCGTCATGTCACAAGGGGCGCGGGGGAGTCCCCCGGCCCGTTACCGCCGAGCGCGAGCTCAGTGGTGGCCGCCCTGCGCCTCCAGGCGCTTGTACGAGGCCTCGATCTCGGCCTCGGCCTCGGTGCGGCCGACCCAGTTCGCACCCTCGACCGACTTGCCCGGCTCCAGGTCCTTGTAGACCTCGAAGAAGTGCTGGATCTCCAGGCGGTCGAACTCGGACACGTGGTGGATGTCGCGCAGGTGCTCGACACGCGGGTCGGAGGCCGGCACGCACAGCAGCTTGTCGTCGCCGCCCGCCTCGTCCGTCATGCGGAACATGCCGATGGCGCGGCACTTGATCAGGCAGCCCGGGAAGGTCGGCTCGTCCAGGATGACCAGCGCGTCCAGCGGGTCGCCGTCCTCGCCCAGGGTGTTCTCGACGAAGCCGTAGTCGGCCGGGTAGCTGGTCGAGGTGAAGAGGCGACGGTCCAGACGGATCCGGCCGGTCTCGTGGTCCACCTCGTACTTGTTCCGCGAACCCTTGGGGATCTCGATGGTGACGTCGAACTCCACGTCCTGCTCCTCCATGATCAGCTTCATTGCTTCGAGACTGCGTTGATCCAACCGCGTGCTCGTCCGGCCCAGCCCTGCCGGGTGGGGTGCCATGCTCGCGGCAAGACGCAGTGGTTAAGTGTCCCTCACGCATATGTGTGATCGCGAAAGGGGCTGGTCCGAGGTGCCATTGGTCAAGACGTGGCAGCTCATCGCAGGTGCGGCCGTCGCCGGCCTCGCCCTGTCGGTGGCAGCGGTGGCCGCCGCCGGTCCCTGGGACTCCGGCCAGCGTAAGGCCGAGCGGGACAGAGCCGCCTCCTGGGGCCCTACGGGTGGCGCAGATCACGGTGACGGGCCCGGCCCGGGGGCCCTTCCGCAGGCCGCGCCCAGCGCCCCCGGAGTATTCGGGGCGATCGGCCCCGCCGCCCCGGGCCGCCGGCCGGCCGCCCCCGCCGCCTCCGGGGACCTCACCGCCGCCCTGAAGCCGCTGCTCGCCGACCCCGCACTCGGCACCCTGCGCACCGCCTCCGTCGTCGACACCGCCACCGGGCAGGTGCTCTACGAGTCCGGAGCGCGGGACGCGATGACCCCCGCCTCCACCGTCAAGATCGCCACCGCCGCGGCGGCGCTGGCCGCGCTCGGGCCCGAACACCGGATCAGGACCACCGTCGTGCCCGGCGCCGCCCCCGGACAGATCGTCCTGGCCGGCGGCGGCGACCCCTCCCTCACCGCGAAGAAGAAGAGCCCCGCCGGATCGGGCGGCAGCCTCGTCGCCCTCGCCGCCGACACCGCGCAGGCCCTCAAGGCCGCCGGTACCGACACCGTGACCCTGGGCTACGACGACAGCCTCTACACCGGCCCGGCCCGCCACCCGATCGGCGTCAACCCCAACATCGCCCTCGTGACCGCCCTCACCGCCGACGAAGGCCGCCGCGACGACTCCACCTCCGGCCCCGCGGAACGCACCGAGGACCCGTCCAAGGACGCCGCCCGCGCCTTCCGCACCCTGCTGACGGAACGCGGCATCAAAGTCACCGGCGAACCGGCCCGGGCCAGGCCCGCCGCCGGCGTCCAGCCACTGGCCGTCACCCTGTCCACCCCCGTGGCCGGGCTCGTCGAGCGGATGCTGACCCACAGCGACAACGACATCGCCGAGGCCCTCGCCCGGCAGACCGCCCTCGCCTCCGGGCAGCCCGCCAGCTTCGAAGGCGCCGAGAAGGCCGTCACCGCCAAGCTCGCCTCCCTCGGCGTCGACGTGACCGGCTCCCGCTTCGCCGACGGCAGCGGCCTCAACCGCGCCGACAAGATCAGCGCAAGCCTGCTGACCGGCATCCTCACCAGGGCCGCCGACCCCCAGCGCCCGGAACTGCGGCCCGTCCTCACCGGACTGCCCGTCGCCGGATTCACCGGAACCCTGCGCGCACGCAACTCCGGCAGCTCCCCCGCCGCCGGCCTCCTCCGGGCCAAGACCGGCACCCTGAGCGGCGTCAACTCCCTCTCCGGGACCGTCGTCGACTCCTCCGGCCGACTGCTCGCCTTCGCCTTCCTGACCGCGAACACCCCCGGCCCCGAGGGAGCCGAGAAGGCCCTCGACAAGCTGGCGGCCGCCGTCGCCGGCACCTCATAGGGGGTCCGTCCGAGGGCTGGTCCACGTACGGTTGACGCATGACGAGCATCAGTGGTGCCGAGATGGTCGACTGGAACCTCGCGGTGGCGACCGCGACCCGGCTGGTGCGACCCGGGCCGGAGGTCACCCGGGACGAGGCCCGGGCCGTCGTCGCCGAGCTGCGCAGGCACGCCAGGACCTCGGAACGGCACGTACGCGAGTTCACCCGGATGATCCCGGAAGGGTCCACCGTCCCCGACACGCCCGTCCTGGTCGTCGACCGGGCCGGCTGGGTCAAAGCCAACGTCGCCGGCTTCCGCGAACTGCTCCAGCCGCTCCTCGGCAAGATGCAGGACCGACGCGCCGCCTCCCCCGGCGGCGCCGTCCTCGGCGC
This sequence comes from Streptomyces sp. NPDC054849, assembly GCF_053610945.1. NCBI lineage: Bacteria > Bacillati > Actinomycetota > Actinomycetes > Kitasatosporales > Streptomycetaceae > Streptomyces > Streptomyces sp. NPDC054849. The sequence goes on along the minus strand of NZ_JBSGZI010000080.1, from coordinate 5,005 downwards.
CGTCGGCGGCAAGGTCACCGGCGTCGAGCTCGGCATGCTGCTGAGCTTCCTGGCCTCCCGCGTCCTCGGCCAGTACGAGACCTTCGCCCCGGTCTCCCGCGACCTGCCGGCCTCCGCCTCCGGCGGCCGCCTGCTGCTCGTCGCCCCCAACATCGTGCACGTCGAACGCGAGCTGGAGGTGGACCCCCACGACTTCCGGCTGTGGGTCTGCCTGCACGAGGAGACGCACCGTACACAGTTCACGGCCGTCCCCTGGCTGCGCGACCACCTCGAAGGCGAAATCCAGACGTTTCTCGGCGCCACCGAGGTCGACCCGATGACCGTCCTGGAACGCGTCCGCGAGGCCGCCCAGTCCTTCGCCGGCGCCCGCCCGGACGCCGAGCGCAGCGACGAGGGACGCTCCCTCGTCGAACTCGTCCAGACCCCCGAACAGCGCGAGATCCTGAGCCGGCTCACCGCCGTCATGTCCCTGCTGGAAGGCCACGCCGACTACGTCATGGACGGGGTAGGCCCCCAGGTGGTGCCCTCCGTCGCCGAGATCCGGGAGAAGTTCCAGCAGCGCCGCGCCAGCGGGGCCGGCCGCCTCGACGCCGCTCTGCGCAAGCTGCTGGGTCTCGACGCCAAGCTGCGCCAGTACCGCGACGGCGAGCGCTTCGTGCGCGCCGTCGTCGGCCAGGTCGGCATGGACGGCTTCAACCGCGTCTGGACCTCCCCGAACACACTGCCGACCCGGGCCGAGATCGCCAAGCCCGCGGACTGGGTGACCCGGGTCCACAGCACGGGGCGCGAAGGGAGCGAAGAAAAGTGACCCAGGGGGCGTAAACCTGTCTCACTGGGGGAAGCAGCATCACCCGTCCGAGGGACCGTGGGCCGTGGAAGGGCGTGCGATGCTCGGGGAACGGCCCGGTTCTGTCACCATCGACGCACTCTGAGTGACATCCTCCCGTCTGCGGAGACAACCGGGCAACACCCCCAGCACACACCCCCAAAGCCTTTGAGGCATCCGAACTCCATCGAAGGGCACCGGACATGGGTCCCCATCCTGCGGTCGCGGCGATACGCCTGGCGGTCCGCCGCGTACTCCACGACGTCCTCACCGACCTCACCGACCTCCACCGGACTCCGTCGGGCGGCGCCACCAGTGCCGACCCTCGCACCACCGGCGGCACCCCGCCACTCGTCCTCGTCGCCTGCTCCGGCGGCGCCGACTCCATGGCACTCGCCTCGGCCCTCGCCTTCGAGGCCCCCAAGCTCGGCATCCGTGCCGGCGGCATCACCGTCGACCACGGGCTCCAGGCCGGCTCCGACCTGCGCGCCGCCGAGGTCGTCACCCGCATGACCGCACTCCGCCTCGACCCGGTGGAGTCCGTCGCCGTGCGCGTCGGCCGGGACGGCGGACCCGAGGCCGCCGCCCGCGACGCCCGCTACGGCGCCCTGGACGAGGCCGCGGACCGCCTCGGAGCCGCCGCCGTGCTGCTCGGCCACACCCGCGACGATCAAGCCGAAACCGTCCTGCTGGGCCTCGCCCGCGGCTCCGGCATCCGCTCCCTCTCCGGCATGGCGGAAGTCTCCGGCGGACCCGGCCGCAGCAACCGCTACCGCCGCCCCTTCCTCCAGATCGACCGGCAGACCGCCCGCAAGGCCTGCATGGTCCAGTCCCTCCCCGTCTGGGACGACCCGCACAACATCGACCCCGCCTACACCCGCTCCCGGCTGCGCCACGAGGGACTGCCCGCCCTCGAGAAGGCGCTCGGCAAAGGAGTCGTCGAGGCACTCGCCCGCACCGCGCAGCTCTCCCGGGACGACGCCGACGCCCTGGACGCCTGGGCCGCCGACGCGGAAGCCGGCGTACGCGACGAGGACGGGCGCCTGGAGTGCGCCAAGCTGTACGCCCTGCCCCCGGCCGTCCGCCGCCGCGTACTGCGCAGGGCCGTGGTCGCAGCCGGTTCCCCCGCAGGCTCCCTTTTCGCCCGGCACATCGAAGAAGTCGACCGCCTCATCACCGGATGGCGCGGTCAGGGCGCCATCAACCTGCCCGGCCGCGTCGAGGCCCAGCGGCAGGGTGGCAGACTTGTCATCCGGCAGGGCTGATTGGTGCTGAAACACGGCTGAGTCCTCCGGGGCACCCCCGGAGCCCCGGCCGACAACGAAAGTGATGCGGGTGGACGAGAAGGACATGGGCAACGACCTCCAGTCGGTGCTCATCACCAAGGAAGAGATCGACGCGAAGCTGGCCGAGCTGGCCGCGAAGATCGACGCGGAGTACGCGGGCAAGGACCTGCTCATCGTCGGTGTGCTCAAGGGCGCCGTGATGGTGATGGCGGACCTGGCGCGCGCCTTGTCCACCCCGCTCACCATGGACTGGATGGCGGTGTCCTCGTACGGCGCCGGAACCCAGTCCTCCGGTGTGGTGCGGATCCTCAAGGACCTGGACACCGACATCAAGGACAAGCACGTCCTGATCGTCGAGGACATCATCGACTCGGGCCTGACGCTGTCCTGGCTGCTGTCGAACCTGGGCTCCCGCCAGCCGGCCTCCCTGGAGGTCGTCACACTGCTGCGCAAGCCCGAAGCCGCGAAGGTCGCCATCGACGTGAAGTGGGTCGGCTTCGACATCCCGAACGAGTTCGTCGTCGGCTACGGCCTCGACTACGCGGAGAAGTACCGCAACCTGCCGTTCGTCGGCACGCTCGCCCCGCACGTCTACGGCGGCTGATCCCGCTCCCGCCCCCATCCCCCGGGAACCCCGGCACGCACCGGGGAACCTGGGGGCGATTCCCGCCGTTGGAACAGGGGAAGGCGGGTCTGTCAGCCGTCCCACGGGGCCGCGGGTGACAATTCAGGGGTACATTCCGAAGAACAGTCTTTACTCACAGCAGCATTTACCTACGGGCAGGAGGGACGGGGTGCCTGGCGCCCCGTATGGATGGACGTGAAGCGATACTTCCGTGGGCCGGTCATGTGGATCGTGCTGGCCGTCCTCGCCGTGGTCGTGTTGATGAATGTCGTCGGCTCCGGCGGCGGCTACAAGTCGGTGGACACCAGCGAGGTCATCAAGGCGATCAACACTGGCCAGGTGGAGACAGCCAAGCTGACCACCGGCGACAGCCAGATGATCAAGATCGAGCTGAGCGAAGGCCAGAAGCTCGGCAAGCATGACGGCACCAAGTTCCAGGCCAACTACATCGGGGATCAGGGCGTCCAGCTCGCCCAGAACCTCCAGACCAAGTACGACGCCGGTCAGATCCCGGACGGATACTCCGTCACGCCGGACAAGACCAGCCCGTTCCTGAGCGTGCTGCTCTCGCTCCTGCCCTTCGTCCTCATCGTCGTTGTCTTCCTGTTCCTGATGAACCAGATGCAGGGCGGCGGCTCCCGGGTCATGAACTTCGGGAAGTCCAAGGCCAAGCTCATCACCAAGGACACCCCGAAGACCACGTTCGCCGATGTCGCGGGCTCGGACGAGGCCGTCGAGGAACTCCACGAGATCAAGGAGTTCCTCCAGGAGCCGGCGAAGTTCCAGGCCGTCGGCGCCAAGATCCCCAAGGGTGTGCTGCTGTACGGCCCGCCCGGCACCGGAAAGACCCTGCTCGCGCGCGCCGTCGCGGGCGAGGCCGGTGTCCCCTTCTACTCGATCTCCGGATCCGACTTCGTCGAGATGTTCGTCGGCGTCGGTGCCTCGCGTGTCCGCGACCTGTTCGAACAGGCCAAGGCCAACGCCCCGGCGATCGTCTTCGTCGACGAGATCGACGCCGTCGGCCGGCACCGCGGTGCAGGCCTCGGCGGCGGCCACGACGAGCGCGAGCAGACCCTCAACCAGCTGCTCGTCGAGATGGACGGCTTCGACGTCAAGGGCGGCGTCATCCTGATCGCCGCCACGAACCGTCCGGACATCCTCGACCCGGCGCTGCTGCGCCCGGGCCGCTTCGACCGGCAGATCGCGGTCGACCGCCCGGACATGCAGGGCCGTCTGGAGATCCTCAAGGTCCACCAGAAGGGCAAGCCGGTCGCCCCTGACGTCGACCTGGGCGCCGTCGCCCGCCGCACGCCCGGCTTCACCGGTGCCGATCTCTCCAACGTCCTGAACGAGGCCGCGCTCCTCACGGCCCGCTCGGACAAGAAGCTGATCGACAACCACTCGCTGGACGAGGCGATCGACCGCGTCGTGGCGGGCCCGCAGAAGCGGACCCGGATCATGTCGGACCGGGAAAAGAAGATCACCGCGTACCACGAGGGCGGACACGCCCTGGTCGCGGCGGCCTCCCCGAACTCCGACCCGGTCCACAAGATCACGATCCTGTCCCGCGGCCGGGCCCTGGGTTACACCATGGTCCTGCCCGACGAGGACAAGTACTCGACCACGCGCAACGAGATGCTCGACCAGCTGGCCTACATGCTGGGCGGGCGCGCGGCCGAGGAGCTGGTCTTCCACGACCCGACCACGGGCGCGGCGAACGACATCGAGAAGGCCACCGCCACGGCGCGGGCCATGGTCACGCAGTACGGCATGACCGAGCGTCTCGGTGCGATCAAGTTCGGCGGCGACAACACCGAGCCGTTCCTGGGGCGCGAGATGGCGCACCCGCGGGACTACTCGGAAGAGGTCGCGGCGCTGGTCGACGAAGAGGTCAAGAAGCTCATCGAGACCGCGCACAACGAGGCCTGGGAGATCCTCGTCGAGAACCGCGACGTTCTCGACAACCTGGTCCTCGCGCTGCTGGAGAAGGAGACGCTGAACAAGGAGCAGATCGCCGAGATCTTCTCGACGATCGTGAAGCGTCCGGCCCGCCCCGCGTGGACCGGCTCCTCCCGCCGCACCCCCTCCACCCGTCCGCCGGTGCTCTCTCCCAAGGAGCTCCAGCTGACGAACTCTGCGAACGGCACGTCGGCCACCGTCGCGCCGGTCTCCACGGAGAAGGGCATCGAGGTGGTCCCCGAGGACCGCGCCGAGTAGTCGGCGGCCCGATCCACCCGGAATGGAAGCCGCGCCCCCCAGGTTCTAGCC
>NZ_JBSGZI010000079.1:30572-39396 GCF_053610945.1 Streptomyces sp. NPDC054849 | reverse complement strand
CCTCCCGAACCGGCCGGTTCGGGAGGCGCCCCTGTGTCGTACGTGGCATACACCCCGCCGTGTTCCGCCGTGCGGGCGGCGGAAGCGGGGGCCCGGGGAGGGAACCTAGATGCGGACCTGGACGGCGCGCGCGAGACGGTCGTGCAGACCGCGCCCGTCCCGGTCCCAGATCAGCGCCGGGACGACCAGGGCCAGCAGCAGTGTGCGCACGATCACCCGGACGAAGCCGAGGCGGCCGCCGGACTCCGAGACCACGCGCAGGCCCAGGGCCCGCTTGCCGGGCGTGGAGCCCACGGTGCCGACCGTCAGGACGGTCAGGGCCACGAAGAGCCCCAGGGTCCAGTCGCCCGCCGCGCCCAGGTTGCCGCCCGTGATCAGCCCGTACGCAATCAGCTGGCAGCCGATCCAGTCGAGGGCGACGGCGCCGAGCCGGCGCCCGAAGCGAGCCACCGAGCCGGGCCCCTGCTGCGGCAGACCGAGCCGCTGGCCCGGATAGCCGAAGTCGACGCCCATGTCCTCGGCGGCCGCGCGGGGGCCGGAGAGCCAGGATCCGATTGCCTGTCTGTTGTCCACCCGACCACGGTACCGGTGGCGCTGCACGTCACTCCGGCGGGACCCTGGTTAACTTGTGCGAAACAAATGGGTCATGCTTGAGAAATCCCGCCTGCTTATGGTCGGGTCAGCGTGCGGCACCGCACTGACGCACCACGAGCTATAAAGCCCGCCCTGCCCCGGGGTCGGGAGTAGGAGGAGTTGGATGTTCCAGAACGCCGACGAAGTGAAGCAGTACATCGAGGAGAACGACGTCAAGTTCGTCGACGTCCGCTTCTGTGACCTGCCTGGTGTGATGCAGCACTTCACCATTCCGGGGCGGGCGTTCGACCCGAACGAGGAGCTGGCCTTCGACGGCTCCTCGATCCGCGGCTTCCAGGCGATCCACGAGTCCGACATGGCGCTGCGTGCCGACATCAGCACCGCGCGCCTGGACCCGTTCCGCAAGGACAAGACGCTCAACATCAACTTCTTCATCCACGACCCGATCACGGGCGAGGCCTACAGCCGTGACCCGCGCAACATCGCGAAGAAGGCCGAGGCGTACCTCGCCTCCACCGGCATCGCCGACACCGCGTACTTCGGCCCCGAGGCCGAGTTCTACGTGTTCGACAGCGTGCGCTTCGCGACCAGCGCGAACGAGAGCTTCTACCACATCGACTCCGAGGCCGGTGCCTGGAACACGGGCTCCGAGGAGAACAACCGTGGTTACAAGGTCCGCTACAAGGGTGGTTACTTCCCCGTAGCCCCGGTCGACCACTTCGCCGACCTGCGCGCCGAGATCTCCCTCGAGCTGGACGCCCAGGGCCTCCAGGTCGAGCGTCAGCACCACGAGGTCGGCACCGGTGGCCAGGCCGAGATCAACTACAAGTTCAACACGCTGCTCGCCGCGGCCGACGACCTGATGCTCTTCAAGTACATCGTCAAGAACGTCGCCTGGCGCAACGGCAAGACCGCGACCTTCATGCCGAAGCCGATCTTCGGTGACAACGGCTCGGGCATGCACGTGCACCAGTCGCTGTGGGCGAACGGCGACCCGCTGTTCTACGACGAGGCCGGCTACGCGGGCCTGTCGGACACCGCGCGCTACTACATCGGCGGCATCCTCAAGCACGCGCCGTCGCTGCTGGCGTTCACCAACCCGACGGTGAACTCCTACCACCGCCTGGTGCCGGGCTTCGAGGCGCCGGTCAACATGGTGTACTCGCAGCGCAACCGCTCCGCCGCCATGCGCATCCCGATCACGGGCTCGAACCCGAAGGCCAAGCGCGTCGAGTTCCGCGCCCCGGACCCGTCGTCCAACCCGTACCTCGCCTTCTCGGCGCTGCTGCTCGCGGGCCTCGACGGTGTCAAGAACAAGATCGAGCCGATGGAGCCGATCGACAAGGACCTCTACGAGCTCTCGCCCGACGAGCACGCGAGCGTCCCGCAGGTCCCGACCAGCCTCGAGGACGTCCTCAAGGCCCTGGAGGAGGACCACGAGTACCTCCTGGCCGGCGGTGTCTTCACCCCGGACCTGATCGAGACCTGGATCGACTACAAGCGCACGCACGAGATCGCCCCGATCGCGCAGCGTCCGCACCCGCACGAGTTCGAGCTTTACTTCGACCTCTAGAAATGCCTGATGGGAGGCCCCCCGCCACACTCCACGGAGTGTGGCGGGGGGCCTTCTGTTTTGACAGCGGGTCGCGCTCGGGTGAGGGTGGAAATGTCCTAAAGGCTGGATAAGCGAGACATGTGCGGAGGTGCATGAAAATGCGCCGTAAGATCGTTGCGGCAGCCATGGCAGGCGCCGCGGGAGTCGCGATAGGTCTGCTGCCCGTCGCCGGCGCCTCGGCTTCGGTCGTCACCAGTGGTGGCGGGGGCGGGGGCGGGAACGGCGGCTACGACTGCTACCGGTACCCCTCGAACCGTTCCGACGCCCGGTGGGACTACTGCTGCGACCGTGACTGGCGCGACCGGCCAAGCTGGTGCGGGGACCGGGGCGGAGTCGGCGGATACAACGAGAACTGGCGCGACGACAACTGGCGCGACGCCCACTGGCACTCGAACTGGAACGACTCCGGCCGTGGTGGCAACGGTGACTGGGACTGGGGCAACGGCCGTGGTGGCAACGGTGACTGGGGCAATGGTCGCGGTGGCAACGGTGACTGGGGCAATGGTCGCGGTGGCAACGGTGACTGGGCCGGTGGCGGCAACGGTGACTGGGGCAACGACGGCCGTGGCGGCAACGGTGACTGGGGCAACGACGGCCGTGGTGGCAACGGTGACTGGGGCGGCGGCGGTGGCGGCGGCAACGGTGACTGGGGCGGCGGCGGTGGCGGCGGCAACGGTGACTGGGGCGGCGGCGGTGGCGGCGGCAACGGTGACTGGGGCGGCGGCCGCTGAGTCCGACAGGACACGTACCCGCTGAGCCCGAGCGGGACGCTGAGGGAAGCGGGCCCGGGGCGATGCCCCTGCTGTGCTGAGTTCAGCGCAGCAGGGGCATCGCGCCGGTGAGGTCGCGCAGGCACCGGACCGCGAGTTCGGCGGGCGAGCCGGGGCCCGAGACTGGGGCGTTCGTGGTCGACCACAGCTCCAGCGAGACGCGGATCGCGTCCGTGGCCGCCGCGGCGAGCAGGCGTACCTCCAGCGGGTCGGCATCCGTCCCCGCCAGCCGGGCGATCACCGGCACCAGGTGCTCCTCGGAGTCCTGGTTCACGCAGTACCAGACCGCCCGCAGGGCCTGGTCCCCCGCCGCCGCGCGCAGCAGGCCACGGGTCACCTCCAGGCCCTCCTCGACCGCCTGCGGGCCGCTCAGCGACCGGGTGACGGCGCGCTCCAGGGCCTCCGCGAGGGGCGTGCCGGGGTCCTCCTCGGCGAGCAGTGCGCGCCAGGCGTCGCCGCCGCCCGCCAGCAGCGGGGCCACCGCCTCCTGCTTGTTGCGGAAGTAGCGGTAGAAGGTGCGCAGCGCCACCCCCGCGCGGTGGGCGATGTCCTCGGCGGTGGTGCCGTCGGGGCCGTGTTCGGCGAACAGTTCACAGGCCGCGCGGGCGATGTCGAGCTGGGTGGCGGCCTTGCGGCGCTCGGTCAGCGACTGGGCTCCGGGACCGGCCTGGGAAGAGTACGGGCGAGGGGATCTCACGAGGGGAAGCGTACCCCTGGCACCCTTCGGTGATTACATTGATTGCCGCCATGGCAAAACGTGTCATGGCTTGGGTACGCTCGCGCCATGAACCGTTACAAGGGACGTCGTGTCCTCATCACCGGCGGCGGCTCCGGCATCGGCCGGGCCACTGTTCACCGCATCCTCGCCGAGGGCGGACGGGTCCACACGGTGGACGTCGACGCGGCCGGCCTGGAGGCCACCGCCGAGCGGGCCGCCGCCGAGGGCCACGAGGCCCGGCTCACCACCGCGCTCCTCGACATATCCGACGAGAACGCGGTCGAGGAGGGCGTGGCCGCCGCGACCCGCGCCCTCGGCGGGCTCGACGTGCTCGTCAACGCCGCGGGCATCCTGCGCTCCGCGCACACCCACGAGACCACGCTCGACCTCTGGAACAAGGTCATCGGGGTCAACCTGACGGGCACCTTCCTGATGATCCGGGCCTCGCTGCCGGCCCTGCTGGAGGGCGACCAGCCGGCCGTCGTGAACTTCAGCTCCACCTCGGCGTCCTTCGCTCACCCCTACATGTCCGCCTACGCGGCCAGCAAGGGCGGCATCCAGTCCATGACCCACGCGCTGGCCGCCGAATACAGCAAGCAGGGCCTGCGCTTCGTCTCCGTCGCACCCGGCTCCATCGAGTCCGGCATGACCACCGGCACCGGCCCGGGCCTGCCCGAGGACACCGACTGGTCCCTCTTCGCCAAGCTCGCCCCGGCCATCGGCCAGGGCTTCGCCGGCCCGCAGACCGTCGCCGGCGTCGTCGCCATGCTGGGCTCCGAGGACGGGGCGTTCATCACGGGTACGGAGATCCGCATCGACGGCGGCACGCACTACTGATCAACCGCGGAACCGGTCCCACAGCCGGGGGAAGCGCTCCGCGAGCACGGCTTCGTTCTCGAAGTCCAGCGGGGCGCCCTCCGGTTCCGCCGCCTGCAGCGGAATCCCCAGATCCGGCGCCACCGCCCCGGTCAGCTGCTCGTAGGCCTCGTCGGCGGCGTACCCCAGCTCCTCGCCGTCCCCGTCGATCTCTTCGTCGAACTCGGCCAGCAGCTCCGCCAGCTGGTCCGGATCGTGCACCCCGCCCTCGAACACCTCCCGCCCCTGGCCGATCAGCCAGCAGCGGAAGTAGTCGAACGCGTCGTCGCTCGCCCCGTCGAGCAGCACCCACGCCGCGCCCCACAGGTCCCAGGTGTACGCACGGTTGTACCGGGACTCGAAGTGACGGGCGAAGTCCAGGACGGAATCAGGATCGAGCTGGGCCAGCCGCTCCACGAGCAGCTCGGCGTGTTCCTCGGGGTCGCCGTCGGCGGCCTCGCGGGTACGGTCGACGATCTCCCAGAACTCCGTCTCGTCCATCACCGCTCCAGCATCACGGGTCCGCCCCGGCGCCGCCACCGCTCATACGGCCAAAGGCCGGTGTCCGCCCCCCGCAGGGGTGGACACCGGCCTTCCACCGGTCATACGGAGCCTCAGAGGCCGTAGCGCTCCCGGGCCTCCTTGACAGAGGACGCCGGTACCTCGCCGCGACGTGCGAGCTGGGCCAGTGCGGCCACGACGATCGACTGGGCGTCGACACCGAAGTGGCGGCGGGCGCCCTCGCGGGTGTCGGACAGGCCGAAGCCGTCCGTGCCCAGCGAGGTGTAGTCCTGCTCGACCCACTGGCTGATCTGGTCCGGGACCTGACGCATCCAGTCGGAGACGGCGAGGACCGGGCTGGTGACACCCTCCAGGGCGCGGGTGACGTACGGGGTGCGCACCTCGCCGCGCAGCAGCGCCTCGTCGCACTCCAGCGCGTCGCGCCGCAGCTCGCCCCACGAGGTGGCGGACCAGACGTCGGCGGCCACGTTCCAGTCGGCGGCCAGCAGCTGCTGCGCCTCCAGCACCCAGTGGATCGCCGTACCCGATGCCATCAGCTGGACCTTCGGGGCGTCGGCGGCCGGGGCCTTCTCCGCCAGGTCCGCCGCCGTGTTGAAGCGGTACAGACCCTTGAGGATGCCCTCCTCGACGCCCTCGGGCATCGCGGGCTGCACCTTCGGCTCGTTGTAGACCGTCATGTAGTAGAAGACGTCTTCCGGCTGCTCGCCGTACATCCGGCGCAGACCGTCCTTGACGATCACCGCGATCTCGTACGCGAAGGCCGGGTCGTAGTTGAGCGACGCCGGGTTCGTGGAGGCGATCAGGTGCGAGTGGCCGTCCGCGTGCTGCAGGCCCTCACCGGTCAGCGTGGTGCGGCCGGCGGTGGCGCCGACGATGAAGCCCTTGCCGAGCTGGTCGGCGAGCTGCCACATCTGGTCGGCGGTGCGCTGCCAGCCGAACATCGAGTAGAAGATGTAGAACGGGATCATCGGCTCGCCGTGCGTCGCGTACGACGTGCAGGCGGCGATGAAGTCGGCCATGGCGCCGGCCTCGGTGATCCCCTCGTTGAGGATCTGGCCGTCCTTGGCCTCCTTGTAGTACATGAGCTGGTCGCGGTCGACCGGCTCGTACGTCTGGCCCAGCGGCGAGTAGATGCCGGCCGACGGGAAGAGGGACTCCATACCGAAGGTACGGGCCTCGTCGGGAACGATCGGCACCCAGCGCTTGCCGGTCTCCTTGTCCCGCATCAGGTCCTTGACGAGCCGGACGAAGGCCATGGTGGTGGCCATCTCCTGCTTGCCGGAGCCCTTGAGCAGCGGGGCGAAGGAACGGTCCGCCGGGGCGGGCAGGGCCACGTGCCTGACCTTGCGGGCCGGGGCCGGACCGCCGAGCGCCGCGCGGCGTTCGTTCAGGTACTGCACCTCGGGGCTGTTCGCGCCCGGGTGTCCGTAGGGGACGACGCCGTCGGCGAAGGCGCTGTCCGGGATCGGCAGGCCAAGGAGGTCGCGCATGTCCTTGAACTCGTCGATCGTGAGCTTCTTCATCTGGTGGTTCGCGTTCTTCGACTCGAACCCGGCACCCAGCGTGTAGCCCTTGACGGTCTGCGCCAGGATGACCGTCGGCGCGCCCTTGTGCTCCAGGGCCGCCTTGTACGCGGCGTAGACCTTGCGGGGCTCGTGGCCGCCGCGGGAGCTGTGGAAGCACTCGGCGATCTTCGCGTCGGAGAGCACCCCGGCCAGCTGCACGAGCTCGGCGTTGGCGCCGAAGAAGTGCCGGCGGATGTAGGCCACGTCGCGGGTCGCGTACGTCTGGAACTGCGCGTCCGGTACCTCGCGCAGGCGGCGTACCAGGGCGCCCGTGGTGTCGAGCTGGAACAGCTCGTCCCAGGCGGAGCCCCACAGGGACTTGATGACGTTCCAGCCGGCGCCGCGGAACTGGGCTTCCAGCTCCTGCACGACGCGGAAGTTGGCGCGGACCGGACCGTCGAGGCGCTGCAGGTTGCAGTTGATGACGAAGGTCAGGTTGTCGAGCTGCTCGCGGGAGGCGAGGGCCAGGGCGGCGGTCGACTCGGGCTCGTCCATCTCGCCGTCGCCGAGGAAGGCCCAGACGTGCGAGTTGGCGGTGTCCTTGATGCTCCGGTTCTGCAGGTAGCGGTTGAAGCGCGCCTGGTAGATCGCGGAGAGCGGGCCGAGGCCCATGGACACCGTCGGGAACTCCCACAGCCACGGCAGGCGCCGCGGGTGCGGGTAGGACGGCAGGCCGTTGCCGCCGGACTCCTGGCGGAAGTTGTCGAGCTGCTGCTCGGAGATGCGCCCGTCGAGGAACGCACGGGCGTAGATACCGGGGGAGGCGTGGCCCTGGATGTAGAGCTGGTCGCCCGATCCGTCGGCCTCCTTCCCGCGGAAGAAGTGCTGGAAGCCGGTCTCGTACAGCCACGCGGCGGAGGCGAAGGTGGCGATGTGGCCGCCGACGCCGTACTTGGAGCCGCGGGTCACCATGGCGGCCGCGTTCCAGCGGTTCCATGCGGTGATCTTGGCTTCCATCTCCTCGTCACCGGGGAACTCGGGCTCCGCGGCGGTGGGGATGGTGTTGACGTAGTCCGTCTCCAGCAGCTTCGGCAGCGCGAGGCCGGCGGCCTCGGCGTGCTGGAGGGTGCGGCGGAGCAGGTATTCGGCGCGGCGCGTACCGGCGGCCTTGGCGACGGCGTCGAGGGAGGCCGCCCATTCGGCGGTCTCCTCGGTGTCGCGGTCCGGGAGCTGGTCGAGCTCGCTCGGAAGCTTTCCTACGGGGTCGGACATCGGTGTGCGCCGCCTTCCGGACAAAGGAGAGGTGGTGAAGAAAATCCCTGACGGGCAGGACAGGGTTGTTGGACCTGGTTGAGGTCCGTGACGACTGTAAATCGCTGATCGATGATCGATCAAATAAAAGTGACGAAGAAACGTCCATACGACAAAAGTCGGCACCCGGTGCCAATGAACAAGGCACCCGGTGCCGGGCAAATCGGGGCAATAGATCTGGTCAGGCGCGCGGGGCGCACCCGAGAACGTGGCGCTTCACGAGCAGACCGATGTCCGGATCCTGACTGCGGAACGCCTCGACGAGAGCCTCGTGCTCCTCGGCGTAAGACTTCTGGACGGTACCCAGCCAGCGGATGGACAAGGCCGTGAACACCTCGATGCCCAGGCTCTCCCAGGTGTGCAGCAGCACGCTGTTCCCGGCGGCCCGCACCATCTCCCGGTGGAACCCCACCGTGTGCCGCACCTGCGCTGTGCCGTCCGAGCTGCGGTCGGCCTCCCACAGCGCCGCCACGTGCGGCTCCAGCGCCGTGCAGTCGGTCGCCAGCCGGGGGGCGGCCAGCTCCGCCGCGATCTGCTCCAGACCGGCCCGGACCGGGTAGATCTCCTCCAGATCGGCGGCGGAGAGGTTCCGTACGCGCACGCCCTTGTTCGGCGCCGACTCGATCAGCCGCAGCGTCTCCAGCTCGCGCAGGGCCTCCCGTACAGGGGTCTGGCTGACCTCCAGCTCCACGGCGATCCGGCGCTCGACGATCCGCTCGCCGGGCTTCCAGCGCCCGCTGACGATCCCCTCCACGATGTGCTCGCGGATCTGCTCGCGCAGCGAGTGCACGACGGGTGGGGTGATCATCGGGGCTTCATCTCCTGGTGGGTGTGCAGGGTCATGCGGGGCCTGATGCGTAGACAATACGGCGGCGGCCCCCCCCCGCCCACCACCCCCCCCGCGGCCGCCCCACCATGGAGGGGAAGAACACAA
>NZ_JBSGZI010000079.1:0-30562 GCF_053610945.1 Streptomyces sp. NPDC054849 | reverse complement strand
GTTCTGGGGGGGCCTGTGGCGTTCAAAATCGGGCGGCGCCCCCGCCGGGGTGTTGCGGGGCGGGGGGCGCCGACAGTGAGGCTGGTTACAAGCCGTTCGGCTCGGACGCCGCGCTCTGCCTCGTGGTGATCCTCCCGGTCTCAGAGACCGAGCTCGACCTCGAACTCGCCGGCCTCGAGGATCGCCTTGACGGCCGAGAGGTACCGGGCCGCGTCCGCGCCGTCCACCAGGCGGTGGTCGTAGGACAGGGTCAGGTACGTCATGTCGCGGATGCCGATGTTGGTGCCCTCGGCGGTCTCGACGACCACCGGGCGCTTCACCGTGGCACCGATGCCCAGGATGGCGACCTGGTTCGGGGGCACGATGACCGTGTCGAACAGCGCACCGCGCGAGCCGGTGTTGCTGATGGTGAAGGTCGCGCCCGACAGCTCGTCCGGCGTGATCTTGTTGCCGCGGACCTTGGCGGCCAGGTCGGCGGTCGCCTTGGAGATGCCCGCCAGGTTGAGGTCACCGGCACCCTTGATGACCGGGGTCATCAGGCCCTTCTCGGAGTCCACGGCGATGCCGATGTTCTCCGAGTCGAAGTAGGTGATGGTGCCCTCGTCCTCGTTGATCCGGGCGTTGACGACCGCGTGGGCCTTCAGCGCCTGGGCAGCGGCCTTGACGAAGAACGGCATCGGCGAGAGCTTGACGCCCTCACGGGCCAGGAACGCGCCCTTGGCCTTCTCGCGCAGCTTCATGATCTTGGTGATGTCCACCTCGACCACGGAGCTGAGCTGAGCCTGCGAGTGCAGGGCCTTCATCATGTTGTCGCCGATGACCTTGCGCATGCGGGTCATCTTGACCGTCTGACCGCGCAGCTCCGACACCGCGGCGGCCGGGGCCTGCGCGGAGGGTGCGGCAGCGGCCGGCGCCGGGGCGGCGGCCGCGGCCTTGGCGGCCTCGGCGGCGGCCAGGACGTCCTGCTTGCGGATGCGGCCACCGACACCGGTGCCCGAGACCGCGGACAGGTTCACGCCGGACTCCGAGGCGAGCTTGCGCACCAGCGGGGTCACGTACGCGGCCTCGTCACCGGCGGGAGCCGGGGCGGCGGCCGGAGCCGGGGTCACCGGAGCCGGGGCGGCGACCGGGGCGGCCTGGACCGGAGCCGGGGCGGCGACCGGGGCGGCCTGGACCGGAGCCGGGGCGGCGGCCGGGGCGGCCTGGACCGGAGCCGGGGCGGCGGCCGGAGCGGGCTGAGCCGGAGCCGGGGCGGCAGCCGGGGCCGGAGCGGCCTCGGGGGCCGGGGCGGCGGCCGGAGCCGGAGCGGCCGGAGCGGCACCGGCCACGCCGATGACGGCCAGACGGGCACCGACCTCGGCGGTCTCGTCCTCACCGACCAGGATCTCGAGCAGCGTGCCGGAGACCGGCGCGGGGATCTCGGTGTCGACCTTGTCGGTGGAGACCTCGAGCAGCGGCTCATCGGCCTCGACCGACTCGCCGACCTGCTTCAGCCAGCGGGTGACGGTGCCCTCGGTGACGGACTCGCCCAGTGCGGGGAGCACGACATCGGTACCGGCGGTGGCCGGGGCGGCAGCGGCGGCGGGCGCCTCGGCGGCCGGAGCCGGAGCCGCGGGGGCCTCGGCGGCGGGGGCAGGGGCGGCAGGGGCCTCGGCGGCGGCCGGCTCGGCGGCCGGAGCCGCAGCAGCGGCCGGGGCGCCGGAGCCGTCGTCGATGACGGCCAGCTCGGCGCCGACCTCGACGGTCTCGTCCTCGGCGACCTTGATGGAGGCCAGGATGCCGGCGACGGGCGACGGGATCTCGGTGTCGACCTTGTCGGTCGAGACCTCGAGCAGCGGCTCGTCGGCCTCGACGCGCTCGCCCTCGGCCTTCAGCCAGCGGGTGACAGTGCCCTCGGTGACGCTCTCGCCGAGCGCCGGAAGGGTTACGGAAACCGACATGGTTTCAGTTGCTCCTAACGAATGTGCGGAAGTGGTCGTCGCGCCCGGGACGATTAGTCGTGGGAGTGAAGCGGCTTGCCGGCCAGGGCCAGGTGGGCCTCGCCGAGCGCCTCGTTCTGGGTCGGGTGCGCGTGGATGAGCTGCGCGACCTCGGCCGGAAGGGCCTCCCAGTTGTAGATCAGCTGGGCTTCGCCGACCTGCTCGCCCATCCGGTCACCGACCATGTGGACGCCGACCACGGCACCGTCCTTGACCTGGACGAGCTTGATCTCGCCCGCGGTCTTCAGGATCTTGCTCTTGCCGTTGCCCGCCAGGTTGTACTTCAGGGTTACGACCTTGTCCGCCCCGTAGATCTCCTTGGCCTTGGCCTCGGTGATGCCGACGGAGGCGACCTCGGGGTGGCAGTAGGTGACGCGCGGGACACCGTCGTAGTCGATCGGCACGGCCTTGAGGCCGGCCAGACGCTCTGCGACCAGGATGCCCTCGGCGAAGCCGACGTGCGCGAGCTGGAGGGTCGGGACGAGGTCACCGACGGCCGAGATGGTCGGCACGTTGGTCTGCATGTACTCGTCGACCAGGACGTAGCCGCGGTCCATCGCGACGCCCTGCTCCTCGTAGCCCAGGCCCTGCGAGACGGGGCCGCGGCCGACCGCGACCAGCAGCACCTCGGCCTCGAAGGTCTTGCCGTCGGCCAGGGTGACGCGGACGCCGTTCTCCGTGTACTCGGCCTTGTCGAAGAAGGTACCGAGGTTGAACTTGATGCCGCGCTTGCGGAACGCGCGCTCCAGCAGCTTCGAGCTGTTCTCGTCCTCGACCGGCACGAGGTGCTTGAGGCCCTCGATGACGGTGATGTCGGAGCCGAAGGACTTCCACGCGGAGGCGAACTCGACGCCGATGACGCCGCCGCCCAGCACGATGGCGGACTCGGGCACGCGGTCCAGGACCAGCGCGTGGTCCGAGGAGATGATGCGGTTGCCGTCGATGGTCAGGCCCGGCAGCGACTTCGGCACGGAGCCGGTCGCCAGCAGGATGTGGCGGCCCTGGATGCGCCGGCCGTTCACGTCGACGGAAGTCGGGGAGGAGAGGCGGCCCTCTCCCTCGATGTAGGTCACCTTGCGGGAGGCGACCAGGCCCTGCAGGCCCTTGTAAAGGCCCGAGATGACCTCGTCCTTGTACTTGTGGACACCCGCGATGTCGATCCCCTCGAAGGAGGCCTTGACACCGAACTGGGCGGCTTCACGAGCCTGGTCCGCGATCTCGCCCGCGTGCAGCAGAGCCTTCGTGGGGATGCAGCCGTTGTGCAGGCAGGTGCCGCCGAGCTTGTTCTTCTCGATCAGGGCAACGTCCAGACCCAGCTGGGATGCGCGCAGCGCCGCGGCGTAACCGCCACTGCCACCGCCGAGGATCACTAGGTCGAAAACGGTGCTGGCGTCGTTCGCCACGTCACGTCCTCCATGCATGTGCGCCGGGCACCGGTCCTCTGTGACCGGGCGGCGGCTGGTAATCGGCCGCTTGTTTCTTCGGCCCTGTGGTGGGGGCCCTGTCCTGCCGAGAACCCATCTTCGCATTTGTCGGGGGAACGCGGGACGCCGGGCCCACTCTGTGACAGGGCGTTCTGCCCGGACTAGGGGTTACCGCTGCGTAGAAACCTACGGATTTCGTCGTGAGCTGAACGCACCCCGGGCCCTGACCTGGGCACGGGGTGCGTCGCGTCTCACATGAGGCCGTCAGCCGAGGTCGCCCGTGGCCGTGCGCTCGGCCAGCCGCACCAGGGTGCGCACGGCCGAGCCGGTGCCGCCCTTGGGGGTGTAGCCGAACGGGGCGCCCTCGTGGAAGGCCGGGCCGGCGATGTCGAGGTGGGCCCACGTGATGCCCTCGCCGACGAACTCCTGCAGGAAGAGGCCGGCCGCCAGGCCGCCGCCCATGCGCTCGCCCATGTTGGCGATGTCGGCGGTGGGGGAGTCCATGGCCTTGCGCAGGTCCGCGGGGAGCGGCATCGGCCACGAGGCCTCGCCGACCTCCTCGGCGATCTCGTGGACCGACGTGCGGAAGGCGTCGTCGTTGCCCATGACCGCGAACATCCGGTTGCCCAGCGCCAGCACCATGGCACCGGTCAGGGTGGCGACGTCGACGATCGCGTCCGGGTTGTCCTCGGAGGCCTTGGTCAGCGCGTCGCCGAGCACCAGACGGCCCTCGGCGTCCGTGTTGAGGACCTCGACGGTCTTGCCGCTGTACATGCGCAGGACGTCGCCCGGCTTGGTGGCGGAGCCGGACGGCATGTTCTCGGCGAGCGCGAGCCAGCCGGTGACGTTGACCTGGAGGCCCAGCTTCGCGGCCGCGACGACGGCGGCGAAGACGGCGGCGGCGCCGGCCATGTCGCACTTCATCGTCTCGTTGTGGCCGGCCGGCTTGAGGGAGATGCCGCCGGAGTCGTAGGTGATGCCCTTGCCGACGAAGGCCAGGGTCTTCTCCGCCTTGGCGTGGGTGTAGGAGAGCTTCACCAGCCGCGGCGGGTTGTCCGAGCCCTTGCCGACGCCCATGATGCCGCCGTAGCCGCCCTTGATGAGGGCCTTCTCGTCCAGCACCTGGACCTTGATGCCGTTCTCCTTCGCGGCCGCGGACGCGACGGCGGCGAAGGCCTCGGGGGTGAGGTCGTTCGGCGGGGTGTTGACCAGGTCGCGGGCGATGTTGACCTCGGTCGCGACGACCGTGGCGCGCTCGGCCGCGGCCTTGTGCTCCTTGTCGCGCGGCTTGGCGCCGAGCAGGGCGACCTCGGCGAGCGGCAGCTTGGGGCCGCCGTTCTTCGACGCCTTCTTCTCGCCGCCCTGGTAGGCGGTGAACGCGTACGCGCCCAGCAGCGCGCCCTCGGCGACGGCGGTGACGGCGGAGGCGTCGTCCAAGGGGAGGGCGAAGGCGGCCTTCTTGGTGCCGTGCAGCGCGCGGGCGGCGGCGCCGGCGGCGCGGCGCAGCACCTCCTCGTCGAACGACTCGTCCTTCTCGGGGACGGAGCCGAGCCCCACCGCCAGCACGACCGGGACCTTCAGGCCCGCCGGGGCCGGCAGCTTGGTGATCTCGCCTTCGGCGCCCGAGGCGCCGAGTGCGTCGAGGACGCCGGCGAGCTTACCGTCGTACGCCTTGTCCACGGCCTCGGCGCCTGCGGCGACGACCGGGCCCTTGGGGCCCTTCGCGACGCCGACGACGAGGGCGTCGGCGCGGAGCGTCGCTGCGCCGGCAGTGCTGAGAGTCAGAGCAGTCACGGTGGTGAAGTCTCGCTTCCGTTTGTGTGTGTGGGCCGAGTGGGTGGACGGCCATCCGTAGCGATCGTATTCGGGCCCGACGGCCGCCGGAAACGACCCTACGCGTACGGGCTCTCCCGCACGCCACTCGAAGGTTTGGCAAGTTGTTCGATCAAGAGGCTGCCAGGTTCACCCATCCGTGGACTCTGCTCCAGGTTTGCCTCGTAGACCTGACGAGGTCCGAGAGACTCGGTCCACTCTCGCAAGGGGACGCGGGGTTCCTTTGCATGATTTCCACAGAGCCTCCCCGGCCCGGCCGACCGCCTAGGGCCGAGTCGAGGGATGCCTGCGGGGGGAAAGGCCGAAATGGTCAACAAGAATCGGATGAACAGGGTCGCCGCCGTCATGGCCGCGGCAGCTCTGGTGTCCGTGGCAGTACCCGCTGCGACCGCCCAGGCGGCCGCAGTACCGCGGATCGACCTGAAGGTGCTGGTCGTCGACGACGGCGGCAGCTCGGTCCAGGCGATCACTGCCGAGCTCCGGGACACCGGAGTGCCGTTCACCCGCGTCGAGCTGGGCAGCGGAAGCCGCCCGGTCATCAACGCGTCGTTCCTCAGCGACACGGTCGACGGGCGGCCGCGCGCCAAGTACCAGGGCGTCGTCCTGCCCAACGAGAACCCCTTCGGGGAGGGCTCGGCCGAGATGGCCGCGCTCGCCGCGTACGAGACGGCGTACGGGGTCCGCCAGGTCGACGCCTACACCTGGGCGCACCCGGGCGTCGGACTGGAGTACACCGACAACGGTGGCTACAGCGGCCAGCTCGACGGGACCCAGGCCGCGGTCACCGCCGCCGGCAAGGCGGGGCCCTTCGCCTACCTCGGCGGGCAGGTCGCCTTCGAGGACAACTCCGCCCTCGTCCCGGAGAGCTTCGGCTTCATGGGCAAGCCGCGGGCCGGCTACACCAGCTACCTCGACGCCCCCGTCGGCTCCGGGCGGGCCTCGCTCGTCGGCGAGTACACCCACGACGGGCGCAGCGAACTGGTCGTCACCTTCGGCTACAACGAGTACCAGCAGCAGTTCCGGCTGCTGGCCCGCGGCATCGTCGAGTGGCTCACCCAGGGAGTCCACCTGGGCCAGAGCCGCAACTACTTCGCCGTCCACGTCGACGACGTCTTCGCGCCGGACGCCCGCTGGAGCAAGGAGCTCAACTGCACGCCCGGCGACTACGCCTGCCCCGGCGGCGAGGGCCAGGAGAGCACCATCCGGATGACCGCCGCCGACGCCCAGTACCTGGCGCAGTGGCAGCAGACCAAGGCCTTCAAGCTCGACATGGTCTTCAACGCCGGCGCGGGGGAGGAGTGGAAGGCGGAGAACGGGGGCACCGACGCCATGACCGCGCAGCTCGTCGCGGACCGGGCCAAGTACCGCTGGATCAACCACACCTTCACGCACCCCTTCCTCGGCTGCGTCCAGAACACCGCCACCGTTCCCTGGAGCTGCACGAAGAACGCCGCGGGCGCCATCCAGTGGATGAGCCGCGCCGACATCTCCGCGCAGATCCGCGACAACAACAACTGGGCCGCCGCCAAGGGGATCACCCTCGACCGGTCCGAGCTCGTCACCGGTGAGCACTCCGGTCTCAAGACCAGCCCGCAGCAGGCCCAGGACAACCCCAACCTGGCGGGCGCGCTCGCCGACAACGGCGTCAAGTGGATCGCGAGCGACAACTCGCGCGAACCGGCGCAGCGGGCGGTCGGCGCCGCCCTGACCGTCCCACGCCACCCGATGAACGTGTACTACAACACGGGCACCAACGCGGAGATGGCCGACGAGTACAACTGGATCTACGCCAGCCGCGCCCACGGCGGCAGCGGCATCTGCGAGGACAACCCGGCGACCTCCACCTGCCTGCCCGCCCCGCTCGACGTCAACACCGGCTACCTCCAGCACATCGTCCCGCAGGAGGCCCGGACCGCCATGCGGCACGTGCTGGCCAACGACCCCCGCCCGCACTACGTCCACCAGTCCAACCTCGCCGAGGACCGCACCCTGTACCCGGTGCTGAACCAGGTCCTCGACACCTACCGCTCGCTCTACGCGACCAGCACGCCGATCGTGAACCAGACGCAGAAGGAGACCGGCGTCGAGCTCAGCCGCCGCGCCGCCTGGGACAAGGCGCTCGCCGACGGCAAGGTCACGGCCTACCGCATCGGCACCGCCGTCACCGTCAAGGCGCCCTCCGGAGTGGTCGCCCCGGTCACCGTCCCCACCGGCACCAAGAAGCAGATGCTGCTCGGCACCACCGACTTCGGCGCCGCGTACGCGGGCACCCGCTCCGCCTGGACCGGGCCGGAGCTGCTGCAGAGCGCCGTCACGCTCAAGCTGCCCAGCTGACCGTCCCGCAAGCCGTCACCGGTACCACCTAGCGCCGGCGCTCCGTACACCCACGGGCGCCGGCCCCTTTTCCGTCCTGGGGGGACACACCGTATGAGCCATGGGCGTCACGTCACCATGCTCACCGAAGGCACCTATCCGCACGTTCACGGGGGCGTCAGCACCTGGTGCGACCAACTGGTACGCGGTATGCCGGAGGTCGACTTCAACGTCATAGCCCTCACCGGCTCCGGACGAGAGCCGGTCACCTGGGAACTGCCGCGCAACGTCTATCGGCACACCGCCTTCCCGCTCTGGGGTCCACCCCCGTCAAAGGGCCGTCACGGCCGCCGCCCGGCCCTGCGCGGCAAGGCCCACCGCCGTTTCACCGAGGTCTACGAGAGCTTCCTGCTCTCCCTGCTCGACCCCGCGGGCGATCCCGCCCGCCGCACCTTCTCCGCGGCCCTTCGCGAACTGGCCGTCCTGGCCCGGGCCGGAAAACTCTCCCCCGCCCTGCGCTCCGAATCGGTTCTGCGTCTGCTGGTGACCGTATGGACCCGCCCCGGCCTCACCACCGCCGAGGCCGCGCCCACCGTCCACGACGCGCTCACCGCCACCGACCTGCTGGAACACGCCCTGCGCCCGCTCGGCGTGCGGATTCCGCCCGACAGCGTCGCGCACGCCGTCAGCAGCGGCCTCGCCACCCTCCCCGCCCTCGCCGCCAAGTACCTCGACGGGGTGCCCTTCCTGCTCACCGAGCACGGCATCTACCTGCGCGAGCGTTACCTCGGCTACCGCAGCACCGGCCAGCGCTGGCCCGTCAAGGCGCTCATGCTCGGCTTCTACCGCGAGCTCAACACCGAGGGCTACCGCCAGGCCGACCTGATCACACCGTGCAACCAGTACAACCGCCGCTGGGAGGAGCGCGGAGGCGCCGACTCCGAGCGCATCCGCACCGTCTACAACGGCGTCGACCCGCACGCCTTCCCCGAGGCCGGCCCCGAACCGGAAGTGCCCACCCTCAGCTGGTGCGGCCGCATCGACCCGATCAAGGACCTCGAAACCCTCATCCGGGCCTACGCCTTCATGCGCGAGGAGCTGCCCGCCCTGCGGCTGCGCCTCTTCGGCCCCGTCCCGGCCGGCTGCGAGGAGTACCGGCTCCGGCTGGAGAAGCTCGCCGCCGAACTCGGCGTGAGCGACGGGATCACCTACGAGGGCCGCATCGAGCAGGTGGCCCAGGCCTACGCGGCCGGCTCCGTCGTGATGCTGTCCAGCATCAGCGAGGGCTTCCCGTTCAGCATCATCGAGGCCATGTCCTGTGGCCGCACCACCGTCTCCACCGACGTCGGCGGAGTCCGCGAGGCCGTCGGGGACACCGGGCTGGTCGTCCCGCCGCGCGAGCCCGAGACCATGGCCCGCGCCACCCTCGCCCTGCTCCGCGACGACCGGCGCCGCGCCGAACTGGGCCGGATGTCCCGCAGGCGGGTGGTGGAGAAGTTCACCCTGCACCAGTCCGTCGACGGCTTCCGGCACATCTACCGGGAACTCGCAGGCCAGCCCGTCCTGCCCGTCCACGCGGGCGATCAGTGGACCCAGCGGCTCGCCGACCCCTGGTACCGCGAACTCGCGGCCGACGGGAGCCTGTGGTGAGCGGATCCCTCTGGCTCAAGCCGCCCGGCGCCGCCGCCGACACGCTCCCGGCCATCCCCCGGCCGCGCCGCATGGGCCCCGGCGACCCCGGCCCCGCCGCCGACCCGATGGACGAACTCGCCGGCCGCCTCGACGTGTTCATCGCCGCCGCCGTCCACCCCGACGAGATCGCCGCCATCCTCGAATCCGACGGGATGACGGACGAGTACATCCGCCTCACCTACGGCCGCCACGACTCCTTCGGACTCGCCGAGGAGCTCTACGCCCGCGTGCCCCGCTCCTACCCGGAGCCGGGCGCCGCCCCCGACCCCTGGAAGGTCTCGCTCACCGCCTGCCTGCTGCGCGGGGTGATCTTCGCCCTGCCCGGCCTGGCCTACCTCCTCGGCGCGCCGCTCCTCGACGGCCCGCCCGACCGCCTCGGCCTGCCGGCCGGGACGCTGACCCTGCTCGCCGGGGCGCTCATCGGCTGGGTCTGGGACCAGACCCTGTCCCACCGGGCCTACTCGTGGCTCGGCCTCGGCGACCGGCCCGCCGCCGGGCGGACCCTGCTCGTCGGCGCCCCCGCCGGATCCCTGCTGGGCACCGCGGCCGCGATGGCCGTGCCCGGCGGGCCGCCGTTCTCCTACGCGTTCGCCGCCGGACAGGCCCTCTACGTGGGGGCCGCCACCGTCCTGCTGGTCCTCGGCCGGGAGCGGGTGCTGCTCGCCGCACTCGCCCCGATGGCCGCCGGGGCGCTGCTCGTGCTCTTCGTGGACCTGCCCGTGCGGATCCGGGTGACCCTGCTGGTGGTGTCCCTGCTGGCCGCCTGCACCCTGGCCGTACGGGAACTGCCGCTGGCCGACGGGATGCGGGCCGCCGTGCTGCGGATCCGCGGCTGGGCGGTACGCAGGCCCGGCAAGGGCCCCGTGCGCTGGCAGATGCTGCGCGGCGCCGAGGAGGAATTCGCCTTCCGCGGACCCCGGCTCGGGGACTCGGTGCCCTACGGGGTCTTCGGCCTCGGCACCGGCCTGCTCGTGCTCTACGCGGCCCTCGGGGAGGTGCTCGCCGGCGGCCCCGCCGAGGCGGTCGCCGCCCCCTCGGCGGTGGCCCTCACCCTCAGCATGGGTCCTGCCGAATGGCTGCTCCACCGGTTCCGCAGCGGCAGCCTCTCCGGGCTCCAGGGCGCCCGTTCGCCCCGGGCCTTCAGGCGCCGGATGCTCGTCACGCTGGCCCGGTGCCTCGCCGTCTACCTGGCGGTCCTGCTGGCCCTCGGCGTGACCGGGACCATGCTCTGGCCGGACGCCCCCGACCTCACCGGCGTCCGGATCGCCACCCTGCTGCTGCTCGGGGCCGTGATGTGGACGGGGCTGCTCCTGCAGTCCTTCGGGGCGGTCCGTCCCGCAGCCGTGGTCTGCGCCTGCGCCGCCGTCGCCCAGAGCCTGGCCCTGCTGACCGGACTGGGCCACCCCCGGGAGGTCCAGCTGGTGGTGGCGGGCACGGCCGCCGCCGCCCTGGCCGCCCTGGTCTGCCTGCTCCTCGGCCGTGCGACCGCCCACCGATGATGTACGACACGTACGAGGAGAAGGACCCCATGCTGCTGGTGCCCCTCTACGAGCACCCCGCCGAACGCCCCGAGGCCTGGGAACGGCTCATCCGCGCCGCGGGCCGGCTGCACTCGGTGGTGCTCAACCCCGACAGCGGGCCGGGCGCCGCCCCCGACGAGCGGTTCGCCCTCGTCGCCGAGCGGCTGCGCGAGGCCGGGGTGCCCGTGCTCGGGTACGCCGACACCGACTACGGGAGGCGCCCGCACGCCGCGGTGGTGCAGGACCTGCTGCGCCACCGCGACTGGTACGCCACCGACGGGGCCTTCCTCGACCAGGCCTCCGCCGACCCGGAACTGCTCCCGCACTACGGGCGGCTCGCGGTCGCCGCCCGGGCCGCGGGCGCCCGCACCCTCGTCCTCAACCACGGGGTCCACCCGCATCCCGGCTACGCCGAACTCGCCGACCTGCTCGTCACCTTCGAGGGCCCCTGGGACGTCTACCGGGACGCGGCCGCCGTACCGCCGCCCTGGACCGCGGACCATCCCGCCCAGCGCTTCTGCCACCTCGTGTACGCCGTCCCGCCGGGCGCGCTCGCCGCCCGGCTCGCCGAGGAGCTGGCGGCCGAACGGGGCGCGGGCGTGCACTGCGCGGTACCGGGGAGCGGCGCACACCCGTGGGGGACCCTCCCGTACGCCCTGGAGGCGGCGGGATGAGAAGGCCGCGACGCCTGCGGCTGCTGCTGGCCGTACCGTTCCTGCTGCTCGCCGCCGCCTGTACGGCGACGCCGCAGGACGACGAGGGGGACGGCACCTACCCGTGGCCCGACCAGGCGCCGGGGGAGCGCTGGCAGCCCCCGCCCGGGGTCGGCTGGCAGTGGCAGCTCACCGGCAGGCTCGACACCTCGGTGAAGGCGCCCGTGTACGACGTCGACGGCTTCACCACCACCAGGGAGCAGGTCGCCGAGCTGAAGAAGGCCGGGCGCAAGACCATCTGCTACGTCTCCACCGGCGCCTGGGAGGACTTCCGGCCGGACGCCGACGCGTTCCCGAAGAACCTGCTCGGCAAGGGCAACGGCTGGGAGGGCGAGCGCTGGCTGGACATCCGGCGCCTGACCGAGCTGGAACCGCTGATGGCCAAGCGGTTCGACATGTGCCGGGACAAGGGCTTCGACGCGGTGGAGCCGGACAACATGGACGCCTACCGCAACACCTCCGGCTTCCCGCTCACCGCCGACGACCAGCTGCGCTACAACCGGCTGATCGCGAAGCTCGCCCACGACCGGGGCCTGTCGGTCGGCCTGAAGAACGACCTCGACCAGATCCCGCAGCTCGTCGGCGACTTCGACTTCGCGGTGAACGAGCAGTGCGCGCAGTACGACGAATGCGAGCGGCTGACGCCCTTCATCGCGGCGGGCAAGGCCGTCTTCCACGTGGAGTACGAACTGTCGACGGCCCGCTTCTGCGCCCGCGCGCGCGAGCTGAAACTGAGCTCCTTGCAGAAGAAATACGAACTGGGCCCGTGGCGCCGCACCTGCGGCTAGCCGCGCCGTCTCAGCCTTGGCGAGGCTGGATCGGGCGGAGCCCGAGAGGCTTCGCGCTGCGGAATGCGGGGGCTGCGGCTACGACACCGGCAGGATCGCGTGGACCCGGTAGCCGCCCCCGTACCGCGGCCCTGCGAAGCAGGAGCCGCCCAGGGCCCCGGTGCGTTCGCGCATGCCGAGCAGCCCGTGGCCGCCGCCGGGCTCCGCGTCGGGAGGCTCCGCGCCGCCGCCGTCGTCCAGCACGGTCACCTCCACCGACGGCCCGACCCGGACCACGCTGACCTCGGCCCGGGCCCCCGGGCCCGCGTGCTTGCGTACGTTGGTCAGCGCCTCCTGGATCACCCGGTACGCCGCCAGGTCAACGGCGGCCGGCAACGCCCCCGCCTCGCACTCCAGCTGGACGATCACCTCCACCGGCAGCCCGGCGTGCCGGAAGGTGTCCACCAGTTCGTCCAGCACGCTCAGCCCCGGCGCGGGCTCGGTCGGCGCCTCGGGGTCACCGGACTGCCGCAGCAGCCCGACCGTGGCCCGCAGCTCGTTCAGCGCCGACCGGCTGGCGTCCCGTACGTGGGCCAGGGCCTCCTTCGCCTGGTCCGGGCGCTTGTCCATGACGTGCGCGGCCACTCCCGCCTGCACGTTGACCAGGGCGATGTGGTGGGCCACCACGTCGTGGAGGTCCCGGGCGATCCGCAGCCGCTCCTCGGCGACCCGCCGCCGCGCCTCCTCCTCGCGGGTCCGCTCGGCGCGCTCGGCCCGCTCCCGGATGGCGTCGACGAAGGCCCGCCGGCTGCGCACGGCGTCGCCGGCGGCCGCGGCCATCCCGGTCCAGGCGAAGATCCCGAGGTTCTCCTGCGCGTACCACGGCAGCGGCCCGGCGAGCATGGCCACGCCCGTCAGCCCCGCCATCGTGAGCACGCCGATCCGCCAGGTCGTGGGCCGGTCGGTGCGGGCGGCCACCGTGTACAGGGCGATCACCGTGCACATGGCGACGGGAGCCCGCGGTTCCCCGGTGGTCAGCTCCAGCAGCGAGAGCCCGCAGGTGACGGCGAGCACGGCGCGCGGCTGCCGGCGCCGGAACACCAGGGCGGCCGCGCCGAGGAGCATCAGCAGCAGCGAGAACGGCTCGGGGGTGCGCGTCCCGAAGGTGGGCCCGTGCGGCCCGTGGGGGTCGGCGAAGGAGCCGACGACCATGGCGACGAACGCCCCGAACGCCAGCACGGCGTCGGTGGCGAGCGGATGGGCCCGCATCCACTGCCGGGTGGGGGCGAAGGGCCCGAGGTCTGTCGTCACCCCGATACGGTACGGCCTCTCCCGCCCCGCCTACGGCGGAGGGCGCTGCCCCAGCGGGACGCGTGCCTGCGCCGCACCCCACCGCGCGCGGACCACGCACACCGCCATCACCGCGGCGATGGCCGCCAGGTGCTCCTTGCCCGCGAGGTTGTTCTTGACCAGCACCTCGCCGATCATCACCAGGATCACCAGGGCGCCCGTCAGGTACGCCCGGTAGCGCCAGCAGACGTAGATGGCGAGCCCCACGACCGCCGCCGAGGGCCCGGTGTCGTTGACGATCCGGTCGGACACCGGCAGGCCGAGTGGATGGTCAGGGCCCAGGGCCAGCCCGATGCGCGCGTACGTGGTCCCGGCGAGGGTGGCGACGTAGCCGATCACGAGGGTGCGCCGCCGGCCGATGCAGATCTCCGCGATCCCGAAGACGACCAGGATCTGGGCGAGCGCCCCCCACACCGGCAGGTCCAGGGCCGGGACGAACAGCGACAGGGGGGTGCGCAGCAGGGCCGCCCAGAGCGGGTCGGCGGCTTTGACCGATCCGAGGTTCTGGACCGTCTGGAAGCCCCAGGGGGTGTTCTGCACGATCTGGAAGAGCGAGGTGAGACAGACCGCGCCGATGGTCATCGGGATCGCCCGCCCCTTGTCGCGGACGAGCGCGTCACGGACGGTCCAGAAGATGGGCCCCCACTCACGGCGGGCGAACCGCCGGAGTGAGGAGGCGTTCCGCGCTGTCAACGGCGGGTCTCCAGGTGTCTGCGGTGCAGCCACTTCGGAAGGCCGGGTGCCTCCAGGAAGCCTTCGGCCCGGCCGGCCGCGACACCGATCCGCAGCAGGTCCGAACTCTTCTCGAAGAGCATGAACCGCGGTTCCCAGATCGGCCGGTATTTGGCGTTGGCCCGGTAGAGGGACTCGATCTGCCACCAGCGGGAGAAGAAGCTCAGCAGCGAGCGCCACATCCGCAGCACCGGACCCGCGCCGAGCCTGGAGCCGCGCTCGAAGACGGACCGGAACATCGCGAAGTTCAGCGAGACCTGGGTGACCCCGATCTCCTTGGAGCGTTCCAGGAGTTCGATGACCATGAACTCCATCAGGCCGTTCTCGGAGTCCCGGTCACGGCGCATCAGGTCCAGCGACAGACCCTTGGGACCCCACGGCACGAAGGACAGCAGGGCCCGCAGATCACCGTTGCCGTCGGTGCACTCCAGCATCACGCACTGGCCGTCGGCGGGATCACCCAGCCGGCCCAGCGCCATCGAGAAGCCGCGCTCGGTCGCGCCGTCGCGCCAGTCGTCGGCACGGCGCACCAGCTCCGCCATCTCCTCGGCCGGGATGTCGGCGTGGCGGCGGATGCGGACCGTGTACCCGGCCCGCTTGACGCGGTTGAACGCCTGGCGGACCGTCCGCATGGCGCGGCCCTCCAGGGTGAACTCGGCGGTCTCGACGATCGCCTCGTCACCGAGCTCCAGCGCGTCCAGGCCGTGCCGGGCGTAGATCTGGCCGGCTTCCTCGCTGGCCCCCATCACGGCCGGCACCCAGCCGTGCTCGCGGGCCTCGGCCAGCCACGGGTCGATGGCACCGGGCCAGGCCTCGGGGTCGCCGATCGGGTCGCCGGAGGCCAGCGAGACCCCGCCGACGACGCGGTAGGTGACGGCCGCCTTGCCGGTGGGGGACCAGATGACGGACTTCTCGCGGCGCAGCGCGAAGTAGCCGAGCGAGTCCCGGTCGCCCTGCCGGGCCAGCAGCGCCCGCAGCCGCTCCTCGTCCTCCTCGCTGATCGGATCGACGGCGCGGCGCGAGCGGAAGGCGGCGAACAGCACGGCGAGCAGCAGCAGCATCGACATGACGTTGATGACGACGTCCACCCAGCCGGGGGTGGCGATCGCCGCGTAGGCCCGGTCGTCGGGAGCCAGGGTGATCAGCCGCATCACGCCGTACTTCCAGCGCGCCGGGAAGGAGGACTCGGCGCTGAGCGCAGCGGTGTTGGAGGCGCCGACGAGCAGGGCCGCGACCAGCGAGGTGACCAGCAGGCCGACGGCGGCGACGGCGGTGGCGAGCGCCGGGTTGGAGCGGTCGCCCCTGGCGTAGAACTCGCGGCGCCCCAGCAGCAGGGCGCCGGTGAAGGCCGCGGTCAGGGCCAGGGAGACCCAGTTCTGCGGATGCTCGCGGATCTCCTCGTACGCGAGGAGCGCGTAGGCGAGCAGCAGCGCCAGCATGCCGCTGAGGACGAGGTTGAGGATCCAGGAGGCGCGCTTGCGGCGGCCGAGGGTGACGGCGAGCAGCAGGGTGAAGAGTCCGGAGGCGAAGCCCGCGGTGAGCATGTACGGGGTGTAGAAGTCCTCGATGTTGTGGCGCCGCAGGTCCTGCCCGAGCGAAACCCACACCGCGCTGAGGAAGTTGATGAAGGTGACGGCGCGCAGGTACCAGACCGCGAACGCGGCGCTGCGCCGTGAGCGGGTGCTCCCCCGGCCGTTCTCCCGGCCGCCCCCCGCCGCCCTGCCGGCGGTATCGCCGCCGGTTTCTTTCCTGCCGGATGACGGACCGGTCGCCGGTACGGCGGTGCGGTCGGTCTGTGCGCTGGTCAAGCGGACCTCTCCCATAAAAAGCGATCATATGGGGCGCCGCCGTCCGTGATCGGGCGAGTCGGGGACCACAGCCTGGTCAGGACCGCGGGCCCCGGCGGCTCATTCCGTCGGCTCCGCCGCCGCCCGCTCAGGGAGTTCCGCCGCGAGTGCGGCGGCCGCCTGGACGAGGGGGAGAGCCAGCAATGCCCCGGTACCTTCACCTACTGTGACGCCGTGGTCGAGCACAGGGTTGAGCGCCATTCGGTCAAGTGCCTTGGCCTGTCCCGGTTCACCGCTCGCCTGACCGGCCAGCCACCAGTCCGGTGCCCGGAACGCGGCGCGCTGGGCGACCAGGCCGCAGGCGGCCGAGACGACGCCGTCGAGGATGACCGGCGTACGGCGTACCGCGCACTGGAGCAGGAAACCGGTGATGGCGGCCACGTCCGCGCCACCGACCGCGGCGAGCAGCGCGACCTGGTCGCCCAGCACCGGGCGGGCCCGGCGCAGGGCGTCGCGGATCGCCGCGCACTTGCGCATCCAGGTCAGGTCGTCGACGGGCACTCCACCGCGGCCGGTGACCACCGAGGCGTCGGTGCCGCACAGGGCGGCGACGAGGGTCGCGGCGACGGTGGTCCCGCCGACGCTGAGATCGCCGAGCACGACCAGGTCCGTCCCGGAGTCGGCCTCCTCGTCGGCGATCCGCATCCCGAGCCGCAGCGCAGCCTCGGCCTCCTCGGCCGTCAGCGCGTCCTCCACGTCGATCCGGCCGCTGCCGCGCCGCACCCGGTGGCCGGTCACGTCCTCGGGGAGCAGCTTGGGATCGCAGTCGAGCCCCGCGTCGACGATGCGTATGGTGGCGCCGAACCGGCCGGCCAGGACGGCGACGGGGCTGGCCCCGTCGAGAACGGCCCGCACCAGCTCGTGCCCGGTGGAGGCGGCCCGGGCGGAGACGCCCAGGGAGGCGATCCCGTGGTCGGCTGCGAACAGCACCACGCGCGGGCGCTCGATCGGCTTGACCGGAACCCGCCCCTGCGCGGCGGCGAGCCACTCGCCGAGTTCATCGAGCCGGCCCAGCGCGCCGGGCGGCACGGCGAGGCGCTCACGGCGTTCCTCGGCATCACGCCGGACGCCCCCGTCGGGGCGCTCGATCAGATCGGAGAAGTCGTCGAGATTCAGCGTGCTCATCTGCCAGAGAGTACAGCCGGTGAGGCCCTCCCTCAGGCCTTGGACGGCGGCTTCCGGCCGGGTCTCAGAGCGCCGAGATGGACGCCCGACAGGACGAGCGGAGCGCCCAGCAGCAGGCCGGCCGTCAGCTCCTCGTCGTCGAGCCACGCCGACAGCAGGATCGTGATCACCGGGATGACGACGAAGAGGTAGGACGCCCGCGACGCGCCCCACCGTCGCACCACCACCAGGTAGAGGACGAAGGTCAGCACCGAGCCCACCAGGACCATGTACGCCAGCGCCCACCAGGTCGCCGCCAGCCGCGGCAGCCGCCAGGTGTCACCCGCGGCGAACGAGCCCGCGCACAGCAGCGCCGCCGCGGCCGTCATTCCCACCGCGTTCATCGTCACCGGGTGGACGGGCGGCAGGCGGTGCACGAGAACAGCCGCCTCGGCCAGGGACACGGCGGCGCCCAGGACCGCAAGCAGCGACAGCAGGGGCACATCGGCCTGCAGCGGCGCCCGCGAGGCGAGGGCGACCCCGGCGGCCGCGACGAGCGTGCCCGCCAGGGCGGACGTCCGGAAGCGTTCCTGCCGCTGCGCCACCGCCAGCAGCAGCGCCACCAGCGGGACCAGGGCCAGCACCGTCTGTCCCAGACCGGCGTGGACGCGGACCAGCGCGTAGTAGGCCAGCGCGAAGGTCACCCCGAAGTTGAGCACCCCGTACAACACCGCCCCGGCAAGCGCCCGGCCGCGGGGCAGCGCCAGCCGCATCAGCGCCATGACGGCCAGCAGCACCACCGCGGCGGCGCCGAACCGCACCGCGGCACCCCACAGCGGATCCAGCTCGCGATTGCTGAACCTGACCCCGACCGCGTTGCCGCCGCCCGACAGACAGCAGCAGACGAAGGCGGTGAGACCGACCCGCTCCCCGGTACCGCTCGACCGCTCCACGGGATCACCCCGCCTATTCCTTGAGTACGATCGCCTGCCCCGCGACGACGAGGAGCACGTGCTCGCATTCGCCGGCGACCTTCGCGTTCAGCCGGCCCAGCTCGTCGCGGAAGCGGCGGCCGGAAGCGGTCGCCGGGACGACGCCCGAGCCCACCTCGTTGCTGACCAGCACCAGGGGACGGCGGGTCGCACGCAGGGCCGCCACCAGTTCGGCGGTCCGCTCGCCGAGCTGCTGGCGACCGCCCTTGGCCCAGACGGAGTCGTCCCAGGCCCCGGCCCGGTCCATGGCGTCCGTCAGCCACAGGGCCAGGCAGTCGATCAGCAGCGGCGGCCCGTCGTCGGCCAGCAGCGGGACCAGGTCACACGTCTCCACCGTTCGCCAGCTCCCCGGCCGGCGCTCCCGGTGCAGGCCGACCCGCTGCGCCCATTCCGCGTCCCCGTCGCGGGTGCCGCCGGTGGCCACGTAGATCACCTCGGGGAAGGCTTCCAGCCGACGTTCCGCCTCCACGGACTTGCCCGAGCGGGCCCCGCCGAGCACCAGGGTGCGGCGCGGCAGGTCCGGCACCGGGTGGTACTCCCCGACGACCAGCGTGGTCCCGTCCGGCACCGCCCGCGCACCAGCGGCCGCACACCGGCGGGCGAGCTCCCGGCCGGGCGTGATGTCGTGGTCCAGGTGGACGGCGATCACATCGGTCGCCGGGCCGACGGCGCCGCTCGCCCGCAGCCGCGCCAGCGCCTCGGGGCGGCCCAGCACATCGGCCAGCACCATGTCGTACGGGCGGTGCCCGGCCCGGCGGTCGGCCCCGGCCGGCGCCCCGCCCGGGGGCAGGTACAGCATCCGGACGCCGTCCGGGCCGGTCACCTCGTAGCCGGTGCCCGGCGCGTCCATCGGCACCGCCCGCACCCGGTGTCCGGAGATGACCGCGAGTTCCCGTCCGTCGGGGACCCGCCCCGCGGACGGCAGCCCCGGCGGCAGTTCCACCGCGGGCCCGTCGTGCGGGTGGGTCAGCAGGACCTGGCGCACACCGGTCAGGGAATGCCCGGCCCGGGCTCCGGCCAGCACCGCCCCGGGGGTCAGGTCGAGCAGCAGCGCCCCGTCGACGAGGAGGGCCGTGGCGGCGCGCGACCGGGTGCCGACGGAGAGCGCGCAGGCCGCACAGGGGCAGCCGGGGCGGGGCAGGCCCTCGGGTGTGCCGGTGCCGAGCAGAGTGAGTTCCACAGGATGATCCTCCCGCGTCGCCGAGACTGCTGCGCGCCCGGTTACTCTGCGGGCAGACTCAAGGTGAGAAGCGTGCGAGCAGCGGACGAGCAACGGAGGCGGACATGGCGTGGACGTGGCGGTTCGAGACGGCCGACGGCACCGAGACGAGCCCGTCGGTGGTACCCGAGGAGTTCACCACGCAGGGGGACGCAGAGTCCTGGATCGGTGAGTACTGGAAGGACCTGCTGGAAGGCGGCACCGAGCAGGTGAAACTGTCCGACGACAGCGGCACAGAGCTGTACACGATGAGCCTGCGGGCGGCATTGGACGCCTGAACGGACGCCTGATCTCTGCCGGGGGGCTGGGTCGCCGCAGGGCGATGCCAGCCTCGCCGGCGAGCGGGAGTACCGGGGGATTCGGGAATGTCCGGGGGAGTGTGAGGCGAAGGCCTCCGCAGAACCACGTGGAGCGGGGCACAGCGTCAGCCCCGGACTCCGCACAGGTGCAGCAGCGCGGCGACACCCCGGTACGGATCGGTCCGTCCGGCCCGGTCCTCGGCGGCCAGCAGCCGCTCCAGCTCCTCGTCGGGCGGCAGGACCTCGCCGGCCTCGGTTCCGTCCGTGAAGACGCGGACGCCGTACCAGGACTGCAGCGGCGCACCGATCCCCGACAGCGTGGCCGTCAGCCCGGCCAGCCGGTCGGCGCGCACGTCCAGACCCAGCCGGTTCGTGTAGTCGACGCGGTCGAAGGCAGCCAGCGCGCCCTTCCAGTCGCCGTCGAGTCCGGGCCGCATCGCGAGCGCGTCGCCGTTGCGCACGAGCAGGGACAGCAGCCCGCCCGGGGCCAGCATCCGGGCCAGCCCGGCGAGCATGGCGTCCGGCTCGGGCACATACATCAGCACCCCGTGGCACAGCACCACGTCGAAGCTGCCCGGCAGGAAGTGGGCTCCGGTCTCACGGCCGTCGCCCTCCATGAAGCGGACCCGGTCGCGGATCCCGGCCGGCTCCGCGGCCAGTGCCTCATGGGCGACGGCCAGCATGCCGGGGTCCTGTTCCAGACCCGTCACCTTGTGGCCGGCGCGGGCCAGCCTCAGCGCCTGGGTGCCCTGGCCCATGCCGACGTCGAGGACGCGCAGCCGCTGCCCGACCGGGAAGCGGTGCGCGATCTGCTCGTCGACCTGCCGGCCCACCAGTTCCTGCCGGACGGCGTTTCGCAGTCCGCCCAGGCCTTCGAGCCAGAGCCGGGCTCCTTCGGCGAAGCCCTCCCCCGACGTGCCGGGCGTTGCTCGGCTCAGGGCCGTTCCCCGCGCTTGACCTGCGGCTTCGGCAGGCGAAGGCGGCGCATCTGGAGGGTGCGCATGAGGCCGTACGCGACGGCGCCGCGGCGGGGCTCGTTCGGGAAGCGCTCGTTCAGCGCCTTGCGCAGGCGGAACACCAGGCCGACGGAGTCGAGGAGGATCAGGGCGATCACGCCGAGCCACAGCAGCAGCGCGATGTTCTGGATCGCCGGCTGGCGGACCATGCTGAGCACCAGGATGACCACGGCCAGGGGCAGGAACATCTCGGCGACCGAGAAGCGGGAGTCCACGAAGTCGCGGACGTACCTGCGGACGGGGCCCTTGTCACGGGTGGGCAGGTAACGCTCGTCGCCACTGGCCAGCGCCTCGCGCTGCTTGGCCATCTCTGCACGGCGACGCTCACGGGCGCGCTTGGCATCCTCCTTGCGGTTGCCGGTCGAGGCCACCACGGATTTGCGCTGCGACTGGGCCACAGCACGCTTCGGCGTAGGGCGGCCCTTCGGGGCCTGCGGATCACGGGGCTGCGAGAGGTCGGCGCTCACCTTGTCGGTGGCGGCGGCCTTCTCTTCCTTGGAGGAGCGGCTACCAAACACAAAACCCAAGCCTACGTGGTTGCGGGCACGGGCCCCACCCCGGTGGGGAACGATCCGGCAACGGCGTGCGTCTTCCCCTTGCACGGTGCGTGCGGTGGGCCCGGCCTCCTGGGACCACCTACTCCTTACGCCTGACACGGCGCGGGGGTAGTCGTCCTGGAGGAGGAGCGCATCCGTACTCGAACAGTGCGGTAATGGAGAGAGGGCCCGTACTGTGGGTCCTGTCGGTGACCTGGAACACAGTCCGTCTAGAAGGGGGCGCGCGAAGCCCATGAGCGGTGTCATGAAGCGTATGGGGATGATCTTCCGCGCGAAGGCGAACAAGGCCCTTGACCGGGCCGAGGACCCGCGCGAGACCCTCGACTACTCGTACCAGAAGCAGCTCGAGCTGCTGCAGAAGGTGCGCCGCGGAGTCGCCGACGTCGCGACCTCGCGCAAGCGCCTGGAGCTGCAGCTGAACCAGCTGCAGGGACAGTCCGCCAAGCTGGAGGACCAGGGCCGCAAGGCCCTCGCCCTGGGCCGCGAGGACCTGGCCCGCGAGGCCCTGTCCCGTCGCGCCTCGCTCCAGCAGCAGGTCAGCGACCTGGAGGTGCAGCACCAGACCCTGCAGGGCGAGGAGGAGAAACTGACCCTCGCCGCTCAGCGGCTGCAGGCGAAGGTGGACGCCTTCCGCACGAAGAAGGAGACCATCAAGGCCACCTACACCGCGGCCCAGGCGCAGACCCGGATCGCGGAGTCCTTCTCCGGCATCTCCGAGGAGATGAGCGACGTCGGCCTGGCCATCCAGCGGGCCGAGGACAAGACCGCCCAGCTGCAGGCGCGCGCCGGCGCCATCGACGAGCTGCTGGCCTCCGGCGCGCTCGACGACCGGAGCGGCCTCGGCTCCAAGGACGACATCCAGGCCGAGCTCGACCGCCTGTCGGGCGGTACGGACGTGGAACTGGAGCTGCAGCGCATGAAGGCCGAGCTGGCGGGCGGCCCCTCCGCGCAGCAGCAGGCCATCGAGGGCGGTGGCCAGGGCAACGCCCAGCAGCCGCAGACCCAGCACCGGTTCGACAAGCAGTAGGACGGGGCCCGTCATGATTGTCCGCATCATGGGGGAAGGTCAGGTGGAGCTGGCGGACAGCCACTTCGCCGAGCTCAACACACTGGACGACGAACTGCTCACGGAGATGGAGAGCGGTGACGCGGAGGGCTTCCGGCGCACGCTGGGCGCGCTGCTCGAAGCCGTACGGCGGCTCGGCAAACCGCTGCCCGACGACTCACTGGAGCCGTCCGAGCTGATCCTGCCCGCATCCGACGCGAGCCTCGACGAGGTCAGGGCGATGCTCCGCGACGACGGACTGATCCCGGGCTGATTCCGAGCCCGGACCACCGACATCAGGCGGGCCCTCCCCCTCCACGGGGGAGGGCCCGCCGTCGTTCCTCAGGGCCTGTCTTCAGGGCCTGTTCCTCAGGGCCCGGGCGGCTTCTCCAGGGAGGCGGTGCGTTCCGGGTCGGGGGTCCCGCCGATGAAGTTCTCGAACCTGCGGCGCGGCCCCGCCCAGCGCCGGTCGTGGTGGAACGCGCGCAGTCCGGCCCTGGCGCGGGCGCGCGGACGGTTCGCGTAGAACCTCTTCGCGTACGGGGACCCGGGCCGGGCCAGCCGGATCGCACCGATCAGCGCCACGAAGGGGATGATCACGCCGAAGATGGCGGTGCGCGCCTTGCCCTTCCACAGGGCGATCAGGGCGAGGCAGAAGTTGCCGGCCGCGTTCATGACGACCAGTCCGCGGCTCTGGCGCTCCTCGGGGGTCAGGTCGTTCACCCCGAAGGGCACGAATCCGCCCAGGACCAGCGCCACCACCGCGGCCGTCACGACCACGAGCTCCACGCTCTTGCGGCCCTGCTCGCTCCAGTAGACGTCGTCGAGGTGCAGGATCAGCGCGAACTCGTCCAGGACCAGGCCCGCGCCCAGCCCGAAGATCACGGCCGAGAGCCCCGCGCCGAAGCTGTGCCGGGCGCTGCCGATCGCGCCGAACCCGCCGATGATCACGAGGATCACGCCCGGCACCACGTGGTGGATGTGCAGACCGCCCGGGGTGACGTTCTTGAACGGCCCCCGGCCGGCCCGGATCATCCGGGTGATCACACGGGTGACAAGGAACGACATCACGAACGACAGCAGGGCGAGCAGCAGAGGCAGTTTCCCCGGTTCCATGATGTTCCGATACCACCAGTGACCCATCCCATTGACTCCCTGTTTGGCATGTAATGGGTAATTTACCGCTCGCCCCGAGCAGGTAGCGTTCCCGCCGATGACAGATTCGTTCGACGGCCCGCCCCTGACGCCGCCCGCGGAACGCGCCCCGTTCCTCGACGGCGTCCGCTTCGCCTTCGGCACGCTCACCGTGCTGCCCGCCCGCATCACCCGCTGGGACCGCCCCGCCGCCCGCACGGGAATGGCCTGCGCCCCGCTCGCCGGACTGGTCGTGGGCCTGCTCGCGGCCGTTCCCGGGGTGCTCCTGCTGCTGCTCGGCGGGGGCCCGCTGCTCGCCGCGGCCGTCACCGTCGCCGTACCGGCCGCGCTGACCAGGGGACTGCACCTGGACGGACTCGCAGACACCGCCGACGGCCTCGGCAGCGCCAAACCGGCCGACGCGGCGCTGCGCATCATGAAGCAGTCCGACATCGGCCCCTTCGGTGTCGTGGCCCTGCTGATCGTGATGCTGGTTCAGGTCGCAGCCCTCTCCGAGGTGTACGCCGACGGCTGGGTCCGGGGCGCCCTCGCCGCTGTGGTCGCCGCCGTGACGGCGCGCCTCGCCATGACCCTGGCCTCCCGCGCAGGCGTCCCGCCGGCCCGCCCGGAAGGGCTCGGCGCCGCCGTCGCCGGGGTGGTTCCGCGCGCCGTGGCCGTCGTCGTCGCCGTACTCACCGTCGCCGCGGCGGCGGCCGCCGCCCTCCCGCTGGGCCTCCCGGCCGCGGTCCGGCAGGCGGCGGCGGTCCTGGCCGGCCTGCTCGCCGCCGAACTGCTGCTCCGCCGCTGCGTACGCCGCTTCGACGGGGTCACCGGCGACGTCTTCGGCGCCCTGGCCGAGGTCTCGGCGACCACCGCCCTGGTCGTCCTCGCCCTGGGCTAGGCCGTCTCTTTCGGATCTGGCGGGCCCGGCAAGATCCGAAAGAGACGGCCTAAGCCGCGTCTCCCGGCCTGCCACACCCTGAAAGACGCGTCCCGGGACCGGCCCGTCCGGCGGGTCCGCGTACGCTCACCCCGTGGACGACACGACGACGGACCCGCCCTCCGCCCCGCCGATCCGGGTGCTGCTCGCCGACGACCAGGCACTGCTGCGCAGCGCCTTCAAGGTGCTCGTCGACTCCGAGCCGGACATGGAGGTCGTCGGGGAGGCCTCGGACGGGGCGCAGGCCTTCGCCCTGGCCCGCCAGACGCGCGCCGACGTCGTGCTCATGGACATCCGGATGCCCGGTACGGACGGGCTCGCCGCCACCCGCATGATCAGCGCCGACCCGGAACTCGCCGCCGTGCGCGTGGTGATGCTGACGACCTTCGAGGTCGACGAGTACGTGGTCTCGGCCCTGCGGGCCGGCGCCTCCGGCTTCCTCGGCAAGGGGGCCGAGCCCGAGGAGCTGCTCAACGCCATCCGCGTCGCCGCCGCCGGTGAGGCGCTGCTGTCCCCGGCCGCCACCAAGGGACTCATCGCCACCTTCCTCGCCCAGGGCGGCGGCGCCGACCCGGCCGCCGCCGGAGCTTCGGCCGGCCTGCACGCGCAGCGGCTCGCCGCGCTGACCGTCCGGGAGCGCGAGGTCCTCGTACACGTCGCCGCCGGGCTGTCCAACGACGGGATCGCCGGGCGCCTGGAGGTCAGCCCGCTCACCGTCAAGACCCACGTGAACCGGGCCATGGCCAAGCTCGGCGCGCGCGACCGGGCCCAATTGGTGGTCATCGCCTACGAATCGGGACTTGTCCGCCCGCGCGCGGAGTAGGGGCGGAGTAGGGCGGCGTACTACGGACGCGGTATGCCGCACATAAGGACGGGACCTGCGAGCGACGAAACGCCCCCGGGACATGAGACAGGGTGGGAGTGCCCTTGCGTTCGTCACAGCAGAGAGATCTCATAACCATGTCGTGGCTGTCCCGCTTCAGCCTTGCCCAACGGGCGTTGGTCGGCCTCGTGTCGATCGTCGCGCTCCTCTTCGGCGCCATAGCCATTCCGCAGCTCAAGCAGCAGCTGCTGCCCTCCATCGAACTGCCGATGGTGTCCGTGCTCGCGCCGTACCAGGGCGCCTCGCCCGACGTGGTGGAGAAGCAGGTCGTCGAACCGATCGAGGCCATGCTCAAGGGCGTCGACGGCATCACCGGCATCACCTCCACCGCCAGCGAGGGCAACGCCCTCATCATGGCCACCTTCGACTACGGCGACAGCGGCACCAAGCAGCTCGTCGCCGACGTCCAGCAGGCCGTCAACCGGGCCCGCGTCCGGCTGCCCGCCGAGGTGGACCCGCAGGTGGTGGCCGGTTCCACCGACGACATCCCGACCGTCATCCTGGCCGTGACCTCCGACAAGGACCAGCAGGCGCTGGCCGACCAGCTGGAACGTTCCGTCGTCCCCGTCCTGTCGGACATCGAGGGCGTCGGCCAGGTCAGCGTCGACGGCGTCCAGGACCTCCAGGTCACCGTCACCCCCGACGGCGCCAAGCTCGCGGCCGCCGGCCTCGACGGCGCCGCCCTCGCCCAGGGCCTCCAGGCGGGCGGCGCGACCGTCCCCGCCGGCTCCTTCGACGAGGCGGGCAAGAACCGGACCGTGCGCGTGGGCGCGGGCTTCACCTCCCTCGCACAGGTGGAGGACCTGCGCCTGAGCCCGGGCCCCGGCAAGAACCCGGTGCGCCTCGGCGACGTCGCCGTCGTGAAGCAGGAGGCGGCCAAGGCCGTCTCCATCACCCGCACCAACGGCAAGCCCAGCCTCGCCCTCGTCCTCACCATGGACAAGGACGGCAGCGCCGTCGCCATCTCCGACGCCGTCAAGGACAAGCTGCCCGAGCTGCGTTCCACGCTCGGCGCCGGCGCCGACCTGACCGTCGTCAGCGACCAGGGCCCGGCCGTCGCCAAGTCCATCTCCAGCCTCACCACCGAGGGCCTGCTCGGCCTGCTCTTCGCGGTGATCGTGATCCTGGTCTTCCTGGCCTCGCTGCGCTCGACGCTGGTCACCGCGGTCTCCATCCCGCTGTCCGTCGTCCTCGCGCTGATCGTGCTGTGGACCCGCGACCTGTCGCTCAACATGCTGACCCTGGGCGCGCTCACCATCGCCATCGGCCGTGTGGTCGACGACTCGATCGTGGTCCTGGAGAACATCAAGCGTCACCTCGGCTACGGCGAGGAGCGCGAGGCCGCCATCATCACCGCGGTCAAGGAGGTCGCCGGCGCGGTCACCTCCTCCACCCTCACCACCGTCGCCGTCTTCCTGCCGATCGGCCTCGTCGGCGGCATGATCGGCGAGCTCTTCGGCTCGTTCTCGCTCACCGTCACCGCGGCTCTCCTGGCCTCGCTGCTCGTCTCGCTGACGGTCGTACCGGTGCTCTCGTACTGGTTCCTGAGCGCGCCCAAGGGCGTTGAGCCCGGGGACGCCGAGAGCGCGGCGAAGGCCCGTCGCGAGGCGGAGGAGAAGGAGGCGCGCAGCCGCCTGCAGCGCTTCTACGTCCGTGTGCTCGGCTTCGCCACCCGGCGCCGTCTGACCAGTGTGGCCATCGCGGTGGTCGTGCTCGTCGGCACCCTCGGGATGACCCCGCTGCTGAAGACCAACTTCTTCGACCCGGGCGAGCAGGACGTCCTGACGGTCAAGCAGGAGCTCGCCCCCGGCACCTCGCTGGCCGCCTCCGACGAGGCCAGCCGCAAGATCGAGAAGGTGCTGGGCTCGGTCGACGGCGTCAAGAGCTACCAGGTCACCGTCGGTTCCTCCGGCTTCCTCGCGGCCTTCGGCGGCGGCACGGGCTCCAACCAGGCCTCGTTCCAGGTGTCCTTGAAGGACGCGGGCGACGGCGACGCCGTGAAGAAGAGGATCGAGGACGAGCTGGCCGCGCTCGACGGCATCGGCGAGACCCGGATCTCGACGGGCGACGCCTTCGGCAGCCAGAACCTCAGCGTGGTCGTCAAGGCCGGTGACGGGGAGGTCCTCGCCAAGGCCGCCGAGCAGGTCCGCGCCGAGGTGGCCGAGCTGGACAACGTCACCGACGTGCAGAGCGACCTGTCCCAGTCCGTGCCCCGCATCTCGGTGACCGCCACCCCCAAGGCCGCGGAGGCGGGCCTGAACCAGGCCGCGCTCGGCGCGATCGTCGCCCAGGCCGTACGGGGCAACCCTGCGGGCAAGGCCGTACTGGACGACACCGAGCGGGACATCGTCATCAAGTCCGCGCAGCCGGCCACCACCCTGGCCGAACTGCAGGCGCTGCCGGTCGGTCCGCTCAAGCTCGGCGACATCGCCGAGGTCAAGGAGGTCCCCGGCCCGGTCGCGATGACCCGGATCGACGGCGCCCGCGCGGCGACCGTCACCGCACGGCCGCAGGGCGACAACACGGGCGCGGTCAGCGCCGAGCTCCAGACGAAGCTCAAGGCCCTGGACCTGCCGGAGGGCGCCACGGCCTCCATCGGCGGCGTCTCCGAGGACCAGGACGAGGCGTTCGGCTCCCTCGGTCTGGCCATGCTCGCGGCCATCGCGATCGTCTTCATGCTGCTGGTCGCGACGTTCCGCTCGCTGATCCAGCCGCTGATCCTGCTGGTCTCCATCCCGTTCGCGGCGACCGGCGCACTCGGCCTGCTCATCGTCACGGGCACCCCGATGGGCGTCCCCGCGATGATCGGCATGCTGATGCTCATCGGCATCGTCGTGACCAACGCGATCGTCCTGATCGACCTGGTCAACCAGTACCGCGCCCAGGGCCTGGGTGTCGTCGAAGCGGTCGTCGAGGGCGGCCGGCACCGCCTGCGGCCGATCCTGATGACGGCCCTGGCGACGATCTTCGCGCTGCTCCCGATGGCGCTGGGCGTCACCGGCGAGGGCGGCTTCATCTCGCAGCCGCTCGCCGTCGTGGTGATCGGCGGCCTGGTCAGCTCGACCCTGCTGACGCTGCTGCTGGTGCCGACCCTCTACGCGATGGTGGAGCTCCGCAAGGAACGCCGCCGCGCGAAGCGCTCCGCGAAGCGCGAGGCCCGTCTGACGGTGGTCCCCTCGCAGGACGGGTCCGAGGACGAGGTCAAGGTCTGACCCCCGGCCGGGCGGCGGACGGGGGGCCTCCCCGTCCACCGCCCGGTGGAACGCCGAAGGGACGCCCCCATGGAGGCGTCCCTTCGGCGTTCAGGCCCGATCGGCCACGGCCACGGCTACGGCAGCGCCAGCATCCGCTCCAGTGCGAGCTTCGCGAAGCTCTCCGTCTCCTTGTCGACCTGGATCTGGTTGACGAGGGTGCCCTCGGCCAGGGACTCCAGCGTCCACACGAGGTGCGGGAGGTCGATGCGGTTCATGGTCGAGCAGAAGCAGACCGTCTTGTCGAGGAAGACGACTTCCTTGTCCTCGGCGGCGAATCGGTTCGCCAGGCGGCGGACCAGGTTCAGCTCGGTGCCGATGGCCCACTTGGAGCCGGCCGGGGCCGCCTCCAGCGCCTTGATGATGTACTCCGTCGAGCCGACGTAGTCCGCGGCCGCCACGACCTCGTGCTTGCACTCGGGGTGGACCAGCACGTTCACGCCGGGGATGCGGGCGCGCACGTCGTTGACCGAGTCGACCGAGAACCGGCCGTGGACCGAGCAGTGCCCGCGCCACAGGATCATCTTGGCGTTCCGCAGCTGCTCGGCGGTCAGGCCGCCGTTCGGCTTGTGCGGGTTGTAGAGGACGCAGTCGTCCAGGGACATGCCCATGTCGCGGACGGCGGTGTTGCGGCCCAGGTGCTGGTCCGGGAGGAAGAGCACCTTCTCGCCCTGCTCGAAGGCCCACTCCAGGGCCTTCTTCGCGTTGGACGACGTGCAGATCGTGCCGCCGTGCTTGCCGGTGAAGGCCTTGATGTCGGCGGAGGAGTTCATGTACGAGACGGGCACCGTGGCGCCGGCGACGCCGGCCTCGGTCAGCACGTCCCAGCACTCCGCCACCTGCTCGGCGGTGGCCATGTCGGCCATCGAGCAGCCGGCGGCCAGGTCCGGCAGGACCACCTTCTGGTCGTCCGAGGTCAGGATGTCCGCCGACTCGGCCATGAAGTGCACGCCGCAGAAGACGATGTACTCGGCCTCCGGCTTGGCCGCCGCGTCCTTGGCCAGCTTGAAGGAGTCGCCGGTGACGTCCGCGAACTCGATGACCTCGTCGCGCTGGTAGTGGTGGCCGAGGATGAACACCTTGTCCCCGAGCTTCTCCTTGGCCGCCCGGGCGCGCTCCACGAGGTTCGGGTCCGACGGCGAGGGCAGGTCGCCGGGACACTCCACCCCGCGCTCGCTCTTGGGGTCGGCCTCGCGGCCGAGCAGCAGCAGGGCAAGGGGCGTCGGCTGGACGTCCAAAGGCTGGGCGGTGGTCACGACACGCACCCTTTCTGTTCTGCGACTAGGGACTTCTGGATCATCGCTTCGACTTCTCGTCTACTTGACGTTATCTATCATAACTGCTTCACGTCA
Source organism: Streptomyces sp. NPDC054849 (assembly GCF_053610945.1). Taxonomy (NCBI): domain Bacteria; kingdom Bacillati; phylum Actinomycetota; class Actinomycetes; order Kitasatosporales; family Streptomycetaceae; genus Streptomyces; species Streptomyces sp. NPDC054849. Next base: position 600 of record NZ_JBSGZI010000079.1, on the reverse strand, counting down.
GTTTGACGATGCCGATAGCGTCAATGTGACGCATCAGCCCCCGATGAGTCGGGTCCACCCCCGCATGCGGTGTGCGAGCATGGAATATCTGAAACAAGCGTCGGGTCCCGGAATGAATCCGCGGTCCCGCTCGTTGCCACCGACGGCAAGAGTCCGACGTTTCCCCGCTCCGGCGGGGAGCCGCCCACTTCGGGAGTGAATGCAGATGTCCGTACAGGACGACAAGACCACCGTGAGCGACGGCATCCTCCTGTCCGACGCCGCCGCCGAAAAGGTCAGGACCCTGCTGGAGCAGGAAGGCCGCGAGGACCTGGCGCTCCGCGTCGCCGTCCAGCCCGGTGGCTGCTCCGGCCTGCGCTACCAGCTCTTCTTCGACGAGCGCTCCCTCGACGGTGACGTCGTGAAGGACTTCGACGGCGTGAAGGTCGTCACGGACCGGATGAGCTCCCCGTACCTGCACGGCGCCTCGATCGACTTCGTCGACACCATCGAGAAGCAGGGCTTCACGATCGACAACCCCAACGCCACGGGTTCCTGCGCCTGCGGCGACTCGTTCAGCTAAGCCTGGACCGTCTGCACGACGAGGGCCCGCCTCCGGTC
>NZ_JBSGZI010000078.1:0-39905 GCF_053610945.1 Streptomyces sp. NPDC054849 | reverse complement strand
AGAGCCTGCAGCCCGCCGTCGACAAGGCCGTCGCCCAGGCCGGCGTGAAGAACACCATCGACGCCGCCACCCTCACCACGCTCGAATCGCACGGCACCTCCGGCCAGGACCACGGCGCCGAACCGAGTCACGGCGAGGAGGGTCACGCGCACCAGGACGGCGACGAGCACGCCGAGGAGGCGCACGACCCAAGCCACGGCGAGGCCGGCGGGGACCCGCACGTCTGGCTCGACCCGACCAAGTACGCGGAGATCGCCAAGGGCGTCGGCGCGGCCCTGGAGAAGGCCGACCCCGACCACGCCGCGGACTACAGGAAGAACACCGACGAGCTGGTCGCCAAGCTGGCCGGGCTGGACACCGAGTTCAAGGACGGCCTGACGAACACGGCCTCCAAGACCTTCATCACCACCCACTCCGCCTTCGGCTACCTCGCCGAGCGCTACGGCCTGGACCAGGAGAGCATCTCCGGAGTCGACCCCCAGTCCGAGCCCAGCCCGGCACGGATGAAGGAGCTCCAGGCCTTCGCGAAGCAGGAGAACGTCTCCACCGTGTTCTTCGAGACTCTGGCCAGCGACAAGACGGCGAAGGCCCTCGCCGCCGACGCCGGCCTGAAGACGGACGTCCTCGACCCGCTCGAGGGAATCACCGACAAGTCCCAGGGCGCTGACTACTTCGAGGTCATGCGGTCCAACCTCAAGAACCTCCAGAAGGCACTCGGTAGCAAGTGATGGCAGTAGCAGCAACGGAGGCGCGCGCCATGCAGTCCTCGCCCCGACAGGCGGATGACCAGCCCGTCATATCCCTGCGCGGGGCCACGGCCTCGCTCGGCTCGCGCCCCGTGCTGCGCGGGGTCGACCTCACCGTCCGCCACGGTGAGGTCGTCGCCCTGCTCGGCGCCAACGGCTCCGGCAAGTCCACCGCCGTGCGCGCCGTGGTCGGCCAGGTCCCGCTGACCGACGGCGCCCTGTCCCTCTTCGGCACGGACTTCAAGCGCTTCCGCGAATGGTCGCGCATCGGCTACGTCCCGCAGCGCACCACCGCCGCCAGCGGCGTCCCGGCCACCGTCCGCGAGGTCGTCTCCTCCGGCCGGCTGGCACGTTCCCGTTTCGGCGTCCTGCGCAAGGCCGACCGGGCCGCCGTCGAGCGGGCCCTCGTCCTCGTCGGCATGGAGTCGTACGCCGACGCCTCGGTCAACGCCCTCTCCGGCGGCCAGCACCAGCGCGTCCTCATAGCCCGGGCACTCGCCGTCGAACCCGAACTGCTGATCATGGACGAGCCGATGGCCGGCATCGACCTCGCCAACCAGGAGGTCCTCGCGGGCGCCGTGCGCGAGCAGGTCGCCGCCGGCACCACCGTCCTGCTCGTCCTGCACGAGCTGGGCCCGCTAGAGCCCCTGATCGACCGCGCCGTCGTCCTGCGCGACGGCTGCGTCGTCCACGACGGCCCGCCTCCGGAGGCCGTAGGCCAGCACGCCCTGCCCGGCCACGACCACGTACACCCCCACGCGGCGCACGACGCCGAGCCCCTGCGGACGGGACTGCTGAGCTGATGGACCTCCTGGACTCCCCCCTGATGGTGCGCGCGCTGATCGCCGCCGTACTGGTGGGCATCACCGCACCCGCGATCGGCACGTACCTCGTCCAGCGCCGCCAGGCGGTGATGGGCGACGGCCTCGGCCACGTCGCCATGACCGGTGTCGCGCTGGGCTTCGTGCTCCACACCAGCCCCGTCTGGATGGCCACCCTGGTCGCCGTCATAGGTGCGGTCGGCATGGAGGTGATCCGCTCCCGTGGCAAGACCAGCGGCGACGTCGCGCTCTCCATCCTGTTCTACGGCGGCCTGGCGGGCGGCGTCATGATCATCAACGTGGGGGGCGGCACCACGACCGATCTCCTGAGCGCCATGTTCGGCTCGATCACCACGGTCGCGCCCGAGGACGTCACCGCCGTCGTGATCCTCGCGGCGTTCGTCCTCGCCGTCACCCTCGGCCTGCGGCGGCAGCTCTTCGCCGTCTGCCAGGACGAGGAGTTCGCCCGGGTCACCGGCCTGCCGGTGCGCGCGCTGAATCTGCTGATCGCCGTGACCGCCGCGGTCACCGTCACCGTCGCCATGCGCATCGTGGGCCTGCTGCTGGTCAGCGCCATGATGGTGATCCCGGTCGCGGCCGCCCAGCGCGTCACCCGCGGGTTCACCGCCACTCTGTCGCTGGCCATGCTGATCGCCCTGCTGGTCTCCCTGACCGGCACGGTCACCACGTACTACGTCGACGCGCCGTCCGGCGCGACCATCGTGCTGCTCGCCATCGGCGTCTTCATGGTGATGACGGCTCTGTCGGCCCCCCTGGCCCGGCGCCGCGCGAGGGCGGCCCGCACGGCGGAAGAGGTGTGCACGCGGGACGACGTCAAGGTGTAGGCGGGGGGCCGGGGCCGGGCATGGCCACCGGACACTCCTGGGGTGCCCGGCCGCCTGGCACAATGGCCGCAGGCCGATACGAGGAGGAACCGGTGGCGACTGCGCCTGGCGAGATGAATACCGCGCCAGTACGAGGACGATCCACCCGGCAGCGGGCCGCAGTGGCGGCGGCGCTGGACGAGGTGGACGAGTTCCGCAGCGCTCAGGAACTCCACGACATGCTGAAGCACCGTGGTGATTCCGTGGGCCTGACCACCGTCTACCGCACCCTGCAGTCGCTCGCGGACGCCGGCGAGGTCGACGTCCTGCGCACCAGCGACGGCGAGTCCGTCTACCGCCGCTGCTCCACCGGGGATCACCACCACCACCTGGTCTGCCGCAAGTGCGGCAAGGCCGTCGAGGTGGAGGGCCCGGCCGTCGAGAAGTGGGCGGAGTCCATCGCGGCCGAGCACGGCTATGTGAACGTGGCTCACACGGTCGAGATCTTCGGCACCTGCGCGGACTGCGCGGCCGCGGCCTAGAGCCGACGCCGGCCGCCGCCAGCCGCGCCGCCTGGCGTCGGCGTTCGGCGCCTCACGCCGCCGCCCGGACTCGCCGGCTTAGACCCGGCACAGGTTCCGTTCGAGGATCGCGCGCAGGCGGTCGATGTCGGCGGGGTGCTGGACACCCCGCTTCGGCAGCACGCCGATCGCGGTCGCGCGCCTGCCCCCGATGAGGACGAACAGCTCCGGTGTCTCGGTGTACTGGTGGAAGAGCTTCCAGTCCATCGTGTACGACATGGTCTCGCCCGCGGTCGCGGTGCCATGCTCTCCGGCCACCGTGCGGCACTCCCCGTACTGCTCCACCACGGAGTACACCTGACGGGCCATGCTGCGCCGGATCTTGAAGACGCCGCAGGTCGCGAAGACCAGGCCCACCGCCGCCGAGGCCGCGGTCACGATCCACAGGGTCCCCTGGAGCAGGCAGAGCCCCACGATGGCGGCGACCGACAGCAGCGGGAGGAGCAGCGTCTCCGCCCGGCCCGCACTCGTCCGGCGGGCCCGGGCCCGGACCGCCCCCCGTATGTCGGCGAGCGTCAGCCGGTAGACGAGGGCGACCTGCTCGGGCTCCTGCCCGGTCTGCTCCGCCGTCGCCCCGCCCTGCCCGGACTGCTCCGCCTGCAGCGCTCTGTGATCCCCACCCGTGTTCATCGGGTGAGGATAACCGCAGCTCACCCCGTGGTTCCGGGCGCCTCCGCCTGGTTGGGAACGGCCCCGCCGAAGCGGCGGTCGCGCTGGGCGTACTCCAGGCAGGCCTGCCACAGGTTGCGGCGGTCGAAGTCCGGCCACAGCACGTCCTGGAAGACCATCTCGGCGTAGGCGCTCTGCCAGAGCAGGTAGTTGGAGGTGCGCTGCTCCCCGCTGGGGCGCAGGAACAGGTCCACGTCCGGCATGTCCGGGTAGTACATGTACTTCGCGAAGGTCTTCTCGTTCACCTTCGACGGGTCCAGCCTGCCGGCCGCCACGTCGCGGGCGATCGCCTGCGCCGCGTCCGCGATCTCCGCGCGGCCGCCGTAGTTCACGCAGAAGTACAGGGTCATGGCGTCGTTGTCGACGGTCTGCTCCTGCGCGACCTGGAGCTCCTGGACGACCGACTTCCACATCTTCGGCATGCGGCCGACCCAGCGGATGCGGATGCCCAGCTCGTTCATCTCGTCGCGGCGGCGGCGGATGACGTCGCGGTTGAAGTTCATCAGGAAGCGGACCTCGTCGGGCGAGCGCTTCCAGTTCTCCGTCGAGAAGGCGTACAGGGAGAGGTTCTTGACGCCCATCTCCAGGCAGCCCTTGAGCACGTCGAGCACAACGCCCTCGCCGACCTTGTGTCCCTCGGTGCGCGGCAGGCCGCGCTCCTTGGCCCAGCGGCCGTTGCCGTCCATGACGACCGCGACGTGGTTCGGGACCAGCTCGCCGGGGATCTTCGGCGGGCGCTCACCGGACGGGTGCGGCTCGGGAACCTTGTACTCGCGGCGAGAGCGTCCCAGAATCCCGCGTCGTGCCATTGCCCAGCTCCTATTTCTCGACGTATCGCAGGGAGCGTAGCCCGCGTTCCAGATGCCAGTGCAAATAGGCCGAGACCAGCCCGCTGCCCTCCCGCACGTGACGCGCCTCGCACGCGTCGGCATACCCCCAGTCGCCCGTCAGCAGGGCGCTGAGCAGGGCGATGGCCTCCGACGAGGGTACGACGCTGCCGGCCACCCGGCAGTCGCCGCATATCACCCCGCCCGCGGCGACGGAGAAGTGCCGGTTGGGACCGTGGATGCCGCACTTCGCGCAGTCCTCGAAGCTGGGCGCGTAGCCGTTGACGGCGAGGGAGCGCAGCAGGAAGGCGTCGAGGATCAGGTGCGGTTCGTGTTCGCCGCGCGAGAGGGTGCGCAGGGCTCCGACGAGCAGCAGGTACTGCTGCACGGCGGGTTCCCCCTCGTTCTCGGTGAACCGCTCTGCGGTCTCCAGCATGGCGGTGCCGGCGGTGTAGCGGGCGTAGTCGGTGACGATGCCGTTGCCGTACGGGGCGATGATCTCGGTCTGGGTGCAGAGCGGGAGGCTGCGGCCGACGAGATCACTGCCGCGGGCGAAGAACTGCACGTCGGCGTGGGAGAAAGGTTCCAGCCGGGCACCGAACTTGGACTTGGTGCGCCGCACGCCGCGGGCGACGGCCCGCACCCGGCCGTGGCCTCGGGTGAGCAGCGTGATGATGCGGTCCGCCTCACCCAGCTTCTGGGTGCGCAGCACGATGCCGTCGTCGCGGAACAGACTCATGGGCCCATTGTCCCGCACCGGGGGCGGGGCGATGGAGCCGCTCTCCGCCCTCCGGCCGGGGCCAACCGAGGGGATCCGGTCGACGGTGCAGCGAATCCGCCTTGGGGGGCCCGTGTTCGCGTGCACCGTTGATCGAGGTGCACGGTGAAGGTCCCCGCCGGGCTGCTGCCCGGCGGGGACCGGCACCCCTTGGGAGGGTCAGGGCGCGGACGGCGACGGGTCGGTCTCGTCCGCCTTCTCGGCCGCGGGTGCCGGGCCCGAGGCCTGGGACGGGACCGCCGCGGGGGTCTTGTCGGTGGCCGCGGCGCCGGTGCCGGGCGACGTGTCGACCTCGGCCTCGGCAAGGGCCTCGGCCCCCGCCGCGGGGGCGTCGTGCGCGTCGTCCTTGGCCAGGCCGTTGAAGATGAGGTTGAGCACGATGGCGGCCGTGGCACCCAGGGTGACACCGCTGTTGAGGAGTGAGGACAGGTCCGCGTCCATGTGCTTGGTGAAGAAGACCGGGACGGTCGCGGGGAGCAGGGCGAAGGCGAGGGAGACGCCGACGATCAGCGCGTTCTTCTCCTCCTTGAGGTCCACCTTGGCCAGGGTCTGGATACCGGCCAGGGCGACCATGCCGAACATGACGGTCGCGGCGCCTCCGAGGACTCCGTGCGGGACGGCGGCGACGATCGCGGCGGCCTTGGGCAGCAGGCCCAGGATGATCATGAAGACACCCGCCGCGACGACCACGAACCGGCTCTTCACCTTCGTCATCCGCACCAGGCCGACGTTCTCGGCGAAGGCGACGTACGGGAAGGAGTTGAGGACACCGCCGAGGGCGGTCGCGGCGCCGTCGGCCCGCAGGGCGCGGGCCACGGTCTCGCTGTCGACGTCCTTGCCGACGATGTCGCCGACGGCGTAGGTGTCACCCGTCGTCTCGACCATGGTGATCAGCATGACGATGAGCATCAGGACGATCGGGAACCACTCGAACTTCGGGACGCCGAAGTGGAAGGGGGTGGTGACACCGATCCAGTCGGAGTCGCCCACGTCGCCGAACTTCGCGTCCCCGAGCAGGAAGGCGACCGCGGTGCCGCCGACCAGGCCGAGAAGGATCGAGATGCTGGAGAGGAACGGCTTGCCGATCTTCATCAGGACGAGGATGAAGAGCATGGTGCCGCCGGCGTAGGCGAAGTGCTTCGGGTCGCCGAAGTCGGGGCTGCCGAGGCCGCCGGCCGCGTCGTTGAGGCCGACCGGGAGCAGGACGATGCCCAGAACGGTGATCACCGTGCCGGTGACGACCGGCGGGAACAGCCGCATGACCGTCCGGAACGCCTTGGCGGGCAGCCAGGCGAAGGCGAAGGTGGCTATGCCAGCGGTGATGACCGCTCCGTAGATGACCAGCAGGGCGGCCGTCCCTCCACCGGCACCGAGGCCGATGGCGATCATCGGGGAGACGGCGGTGAAGGTCACGCCCTGGATCAGCGGCAGTCGTGCGCCGATCCGGCCGATGCCCCACGCCTGGATGATCGAGGCGATACCGCAGGTGAAGAGGTCCGCGTTGATCAGGTAGACGAGCTGTTCAGGGCTCAGCTTCAGCGCGTTGCCGACGATGATCGGGACGATCACCGCACCGGCGTAGAAGGCGAGTACGTGCTGGAAGCCGTACAGCGCGAGCTTGGGGAGGGGGAGCACCTCGTCGACCGGGTGCGTGCTCTGCTTTCCTTCGGTGGAAAGCCGGGCGGCGACACGTGCCATCTCAGCCTTGCCCTTCAAGGTAGGTAAGTGAGAGGAGATCTGGTTATCCCTGGCCGGAGTGGGTCGCTAACCCGTTGATCCGCCAGGGTTGTCAGTGCGTTCACGTGAATCGAAGGCCCGCCGTGTTACCAGCGGCGTCTCGTCGTGTGACCGGAATTGAACGCCTGTGGGGGGCCTCACAGATATCGTCGACTTCTACAAACTGTTGACGTTTGGGCGAGTCGGATCTGTTGGTTTCTACAGTGGCGAAGCTTCCGGCGCAGGAGTATGCGAGCTGCCCACTGGGAGGAGGCTTTCCGGGTCACACAAACACGCATCACATACGCCCTGACCTGCGACTCCACCACTTGCGACCGTTCGGCTGGACAACGGAGAAGCCGTCGCTCCGGGTGCCCGGCAGGTGGACAGTGCAGGCCCGGAGTGATCACGTCCGCCGTTCACGGGATGTTCACCAGGCGAGATTTCGCCCCCTGTGAGGCCGGATCGTTACCTCGGACTGCGCCCTTTCGGACGGCTTCGCGGACGGACTCAGGCCCGGGCGGCCGCCGCCACGATCGCGGCAGCCGCCGCGGCCGCCGCCGTGGCCCCCGTGGCCCCCGTGGCCCCCGTGGCCGCCGTGGCCGCCGTCCGCACAGGCTCCGTGGAGCGGCCGGCCCGGCCCCGCATGAAGCCGCCCTCCGGCAGGGCGATCACCGAATCGGCAGTGGACCGGGGAGCGGAGGGGCCGCAGGAGGCGTGGTCCCCGGCCAGGGCCTCGAACGACGAAGTGAAGACCCCGGCCGTGGCCGGCCGGCAGGCGGAGCCGTGGGGGCCTCGGCCCTCGCCACGATCTGCTGCACGCCCGGGGCCGCGTATCCCTGACAACCTTTCGCGATCAATACATCTAGGGCGCGCGCACCGCCGAGAGCAGGCGCGCCACCTCGTCCGCGTCGATCCGCAAGGCGGAGCCCACGGTGGAGAGCACCTCGCGCTCGGCCGGGATGTACGGGCCGTCCGCGAGCGCGATCCGGGCACCCTGCAGCAGGATCGACTCGCGGCCCGGGCCCGCCAGGTGCGGGGCCAGGGGCTCCAGGGCCTCGTGGAGCTCTATCGACAGCGCGGCCCCGCAGCACTCCGGCACGTCGTACAGGCCGAGCCGGCCCTCCTCCGTGGACAGCGCCTCCACGAGGGACTCCAGCTGCTCCTCGGTGCAGTCCTGGAAGCCCGCGGCCCGTACGGCGGCCACCGCGGCCTCCAGCGCACTGCGGGAGGCCGTCCCGCCCGCGGTGAGCACGGCCAGCGCCACCGTGTGCACGGCATCGCGCAGGAGCGCCGTGAAGCGGGTGGTGGTGAGGTGGTCCAGCACGTCGGTGTCGAAGCGCGCGCGGCAGCCCTGGCACTCGACGACGGGCCCGGCCTGCCCGCGCGGCAGCAGCGGCACCCCGAGGACGGTGAACCGGCGTCGGCCGGTGCGCCTGCGGTAGTTGCGGTCTCCACCACAGGCGGGGCAGAAGAACTCCCCGTCGCCCACGGTGCTCCAGGTGGTACGGGTGCCCCAGACCCTCAGCTTCCGGCCGTCCCCACCCCGAACTGGCAGCACGTCGCACCTCCGTCACCTTCCGGCAGCATCGCCGGGTTGGCGTGATGTTAGCCACATCGATGAGGATGCGTCAGTCGTGTGACAAGACAACATGTCCCGGTGCCCGCAGTTGGCCGATCTGCGCCCCCGCCTCGGCCGCGCGCCCGCCCCGCTCTTCCGTGGGTCTGCCGCATGACAGGAGGCCCGTCGTGCGATGGTCCGGGCCGCGGGCGAGGCATACGGACGCCTCGACGTCGCCGTGGCGAACGCCGCGGCGATCCCCCTTTCGGATGTACGCGAGACCAGTCCCTGGGACCGGGACCGCGTCAGGGCGGCCGGCCGGCCGAGCACCTCGCAGTGAAGTAGGCCGCGCCCGGGCCCCGGCTCATCGCCTACCTCGCCTGCCTCGCCTCGGACGCGGCCCCGTTCGTCACGGGCGTGGTCCTGCCGGTGGCGGCGGCCACCGGGCCCGTTGACGCCCGTCCGGGGGCTTCTGAACGGCGGAACCCCGCCCCTCCGACAGGAGGAGCGGGGTTCGCGGTCACACAGGGGTGTCAGCGGCCCGCGCGGTTGACGGCGGAGATGACCGCCTTCAGGGAGGCGCGCGTGGTGTTGGCGTCGATGCCGATGCCCCACAGGACCCGGCCGTCGATCACGCACTCGATGTACGAGGCGGCCACGGCGGAGGCGCCCTCGCTCATGGTGTGCTCGGTGTAGTCCAGCAGGCGGGCGTCGATGCCGATGCCGGCCAGCGCGTCGAAGAAGGCCGAGATCGGACCGTTGCCGGTGCCGTTCAGGACCGTCTCCACGCCGTCCACGACCGCCTCGACGTTCAGCGTGTCCGTGCCGTCCTTGTCGGTGGCCGTCGAACCGGAGCGCAGCTGGATGCGGCCCCACGGGTTCTCGGGGTTGGGCAGGTACTCGTCCTCGAAGACCGACCAGATCGCCTTCGGGGTGACTTCGCCGCCCTCGGAGTCGGTCTTGGCCTGGATGATCCGGGAGAACTCGATCTGCATGCGGCGCGGCAGGTCCAGCTTGTGGTCGTTCTTCAGGACGTAGGCGATGCCGCCCTTGCCGGACTGGGAGTTGACGCGGATGACGGCCTCGTACGAGCGGCCGACGTCCTTCGGGTCGATGGGCAGGTACGGGACCGCCCACTCGATCTCGTCGACGGTCTTGCCCTGGGCGGCCGCGTCGGCCTCCATGGCGTCGAAGCCCTTCTTGATGGCGTCCTGGTGGGAGCCGGAGAAGGCGGTGTAGACCAGGTCGCCCGCGTAGGGGTGGCGCGGGTGGACCTCCATCTGGTTGCAGTACTCGCTGGTGCGACGGATCTCGTCGATCTGCGAGAAGTCGATCTGCGGGTCGATGCCCTGCGAGAACAGGTTCATGCCCAGGGTGATCAGGTCGACGTTGCCGGTGCGCTCCCCCTGGCCGAACAGGCAGCCCTCGATGCGGTCGGCGCCGGCCATCAGGGCCAGCTCGGCGGCGGCGACGGCGGTGCCGCGGTCGTTGTGCGGGTGCACGGAGATGCAGATGTGCTCGCGGCGGGTCAGGTTGCGGGCCATCCACTCGAAGCGGTCCGCGTGCGTGGACGGCGTCGAGCGCTCCACGGTGGCGGGCAGGTTCAGGATGATCTCGCGACCCTCGGCCGGCTGCCAGACGTCACAGACGGCCTCGCAGACCTCCAGGGCGAAGTCCAGCTCGGTGTCGGTGAAGATCTCGGGGCTGTACTGGTAGCCGAAGACGGTCTCGGGGCCCAGCAGCTTCTCGGCGTACTCCATGACCAGGCGGGTGCCGTCGACGGCGATCTGCTTGATCTGCTCCTTGGAGCCGCGGAAGACGACCCGGCGGAAGGTCGGGGCGGTCGCGTTGTACAGGTGCACGGTGGCGCGCCTGGCGCCGACCAGGGACTCCACGGTCCGCTCGATCAGGTCCTCGCGGGCCTGGGTCAGTACGGAGATGGTCACGTCGTCCGGGATCGCGCCCTCTTCGATGATGGAGCGCACGAAGGCGAAGTCGGTCTCGCCGGAGGACGGGAAGCCGACCTCGATCTCCTTGTAGCCCATGCGCACCAGCAGGTCGAACATCTCGCGCTTGCGGGCGGGGGTCATCGGGTCGATCAGCGACTGGTTGCCGTCGCGCAGGTCGGTGGACAGCCAGCGGGGAGCCTTGGTGACGCGGGCGTCGGGCCAGGTGCGGTCCGCAATGTCCACCTGCTCGTACCGGCCGTACTTGTGGATCGGCATGCCGGAGGGCTTCTGGGCGTGGGTCGCGTTCGTGATGGGCGTGGGGCGACCGACGAAAGTGTGCTGACTCATGGCGTAGGGCTCCTCGCGTGTCCGCGTGTAGTTCGCTGGGACGGCCGACGGCGGTCGTAAATCCGCAACACCAAACTCCGCGGGGAGGGGGCCGGCCTACGACTACAGACCCTCGCCGCGGCAGCTAAGGAGAAGCAGCCCGAAACGCATGATGGACCGAGCCTAGCCGAGCCGCGCCGTATCGCGAGGACCTGTTTCAGTATGCAAGACCCTGAGGTCCGATTTGCACCTTATATGAGTTACATCTCATCTCGTCCTGCCGGGCCAGGGCGATCCGTCAATGCGGCGACTCCGCTTTCAGACGACTTAATGAATCATGGTCGCAGGTAGTGACAGCATCATGACCCACTGCCACATTGCCGGGCATGGATGCCTCCCACGCTCACCGCCACCCCGTCTTCTGCACCGTCGTGCCGCCGCACCTCCTCGACAAGGCCGCCCTGTCCGAGGACTCCCGGCGCGCCGACCTCGCGCAGCGCACCCTCGAACGCGACTCCCTGCTGCGCACCCGGCGCCGCGTCACCGCCGTGCGCGGGATCGTCCCCACCCTCGGGGTACCGGCCTCCGACGACCCCAACCGGACGGTCTATGACGCCGGGCACCTCACCCGGCTGCCCGGCACAAAGGTCCGCGGTGAGGGCGACCCCGTGAACAGGGACGCCACCGTCAACCGCGCCTACGCGGGCCTCGGGGCGACCTACGACCTGTTCCTCAAGGGCTTCGGCCGGCGCTCGATCGACGATTCCGGGCTCCCGCTGGACGCGACCGTCCACTACGGCGAGGACTACAACAACGCCTTCTGGGACGGTCAGCAGATGGTCTTCGGCGACGGGGACGGGGACCTCTTCCTCGACTTCACCGTGTCGGTGGACGTCATCGGGCACGAGCTGACCCATGGGGTCACCCAGTACACGGCGAATCTGCGGTACCGCGGGCAGTCGGGCGCATTGAACGAGTCGATGTCGGACGTCTTCGGCGCGCTGATCAAGCAGTACTCGCTGGAGCAGACGGCCGAGGAGGCCGACTGGCTGATCGGGGCCGGGCTGCTGGGCCCCAACGTGACCGGGGTCGCGCTGCGCTCGATGAAGGCGCCGGGCACCGCATACGACGACGACGAGCTCGGCAAGGACCCGCAGCCGGCCACGATGGACGGCTACGTGAACACCCACAGCGACAACGGCGGGGTCCACATCAACTCGGGCATCCCCAACCACGCCTTCTACATCGCGGCGACCGAACTGGGCGGCAAGGCCTGGGAGCGCGCCGGGCAGATCTGGTACGACACCCTGACCGGCGGGGAGCTCACCCCGAAGGCGGACTTCGCGGAGTTCGCCCGGCTCTCGACGGCGGTGGCCGCCACCCGCTACGGGGACGGCGGCGCCGAGCACCAGGCGCTCCAGAAGGCGTGGTCCGCGGTGGGCGTCCCGCTCGCGGGGTAGACGGCTCCCATGCGCATTCAGGTGGAACGGACGGGCGGCTTCGCGGGCATCGAGCGCCGGGCCGAGGTGGACACCTCGGGCCGGGCGGACGAGGACGAGTGGCGGGCCCTGGCCCGGCTCGCGCTGCGGCCCGGCCCGGCGGACGATCCGGCGGACGGGGTGCGGGACGGGTTCGCGTACCGGATCACGGTGGACGGGCGGACGGTGTCCTGCCGGGAGCCGTCCCTGTCGGAGGCCCAGCGTGCGCTGATCACGCGCGTGCTGAAGGAGGGCGCCTGAGCCGGTCCGGAAAGGAGGTGCCCCCACGGCGCCGCTTTGTTTGGATGGCCGGATGACCGACCACATGATCGATTCAACGCTGTCCGAGCTGGAGCGGTACTACGACACGGTGCCGCGGGTGGGCGGCGCACGCGCCGAGGACTTCGGCCCGCTGACCCTGTTCGTCCAGGAGGGTACGGGCTGGCCGTACTACGCGCGGCCCGCGCTCGGCGGCCCGGAGGCGACCCGGGCCGACGTGGAACGGGTCTGGCGGCGCCAGCGGGAACTGAAGGTGCCCGAGGCCTTCGAGTGGGTGGCCGAAACCAGTCCCTCGCTGCGGGCCGCGGTGGAGGCGGCGGGACTCGATGTCCACGCCCATCCCCTGATGGTGCTGGACCCCTCCGCCGAAGCCCTCCCCCCGCATCCGGAGGTCCGTCTGCTCGCCGCGGACGACCCGCTGCTGACCGCCGCGGTGACGGTCCCGGCCTTGGCCTTCGCCGCGCCGGGAACGGCGGTGGGCGAGGCCGGCCCCGCGGAACTGGCGGCGGCGATGGCGGAGCCGGCGGCCGAGGAGGGCCGGGCGCGGGTGTCCGGAAAGCTGGGGGCGGGCACCACGGTCCTGGCCGCGGCCGTACGGGACGGCGTGGTGCTCTGCGCGGGCCAGTACAACCCGGTCGGGAACGTCGTCGAGGTGGTGGGCGTCGGCACCCTCCCGTCGGCGCGCCGCCAGGGCCTGGCCCTCGGGGTCACGGCCGCCCTCGTCGCGGAGGCCCGCGCGCGCGGGGCCCGTACGGTCTTCCTCTCGGCGGGCGACGAGGACGTGGCCCGCGTCTACGCCCGCATCGGCTTCCGCCGGGTGGCCACGGCCCTGATCGCGGAGCCGCCGGCGGAGCCTGTGAGCTGACGGGAGGATTTGCCGGAACGGCAACAGGGTTTGCCCCTGCGGGTGAGGCGGGCGGAGCATCGGCCGTACCGGCACCCGTACTGGAAGAGGACGCCATGACCGAGCACACGCACACGCACGCCCACCACTCCCCCGCGCCCGGGGCCGAGGCGGGCGAGGAGTTCTGGGACGCCCGCTACGGGGAGAGCGACCGGATCTGGAGCGGCGAGGCCAACCCCATGCTGGTGCACGAGGTGTCCGGCCTCGCCCCGGGCCGGGCCCTGGACCTCGGCTGCGGGGAGGGCGCCGACGCCGTCTGGCTGGCCCGCCGGGGGTGGGCCGTCACCGGGACGGACATCTCCGGGGTCGCCCTCGGCCGGGCGGCCGAGCACGCGGCGGACGCCGGGGTCTCGGACCGCGTCTCCTTCGCGCGGCACGACCTGACGGAGTCCTTCCCCGACGGGGAGTTCGACCTCGTCTCGGCGTGCTTCCTGCACAACTACGGGGACTTCCCCCGTGACGTCGTCCTGCGCACGGCCGCGGCGGCCGTGGCCCCCGGCGGCACCCTGCTGGTGGTCGGCCACGCGGGCTGGGCCCCGTGGCAGGAGGACCGGGAGGAGGCGCATTTCCCCACGCCCGAGGAGGTCCTCGCACAGCTGGAGCCGGTCACGGCGGGCTGGGAGGTGCTGCGGGCCGAGGAGACCGAGCGGGTGCAGAAGCAGCCCGACGGTACGCCGGGGACCCGCACGGACAACGTGGTGCGGGTGCGCCGGCCCGCGTAGTCCCGCGTAGTCCCGCGTAGTCCCGCGACGCCGAACGACGCATGGACGCAGCCCCGGTGCGGGGCCGCGTCCATGCGTCGTGGCGTTGCCGTGTGACCTGTGCCGTGTGGCGTCGCGCAGTCGCGCGTCAGAAGCCGAGCTTGCGCAGCTGCTTGGGGTCCCGCTGCCAGTCCTTGGCGACCTTCACGTGGAGGTCGAGGAAGACCGGGGTGCCGAGCAGCGCCTCGATGTGCTTGCGCGACTTCATCCCGACCTCCTTCAGGCGGGAGCCCTTCGGGCCGATGATGATGCCCTTCTGACTCGGCCGCTCGATGTAGAGGTTGGCGTGGATGTCGAGCAGCGGGCGGTCCGCCGGACGGTTCTCGCGCGGGATCATCTCCTCGACGACCACGGCGATGGAGTGCGGGAGCTCGTCGCGTACGCCTTCCAGCGCGGCCTCGCGGATCAGCTCCGCGACCATGACCATCTCGGGCTCGTCGGTGAGGTCGCCCTCCGGGTACAGCGGCGGGCTCTCCGGCAGCAGCGGCGCGATCAGATCCGCCAGCAGCTGGACCTGGCTGTCGCCCACGGCCGAGACGGGGACGATCTCGGTCCACTCGAAGCCGAGCTCGGCGCCGAGCTGGTGCACGGCGAGGAGCTGCTCGGCCAGCGCCTTGGACTCGACCAGGTCGGTCTTCGTGATGATGGCGATCTTGGGGGTCTTCTTGATCCCCGCAAGCTCCTTGGCGATGAACTTGTCGCCGGGGCCGAGCTTCTGGTCGGCCGGCAGGCAGAAGCCGATGACGTCGACCTCGGCCCAGGTGGTCCGCACGACGTCGTTGAGGCGCTCGCCGAGCAGCGTGCGCGGCTTGTGCAGGCCGGGCGTGTCGACGAGGACGAGCTGCGCGTCGGGGCGGTGCACGATGCCGCGGACGGTGTGGCGGGTGGTCTGCGGCCGGTTGGAGGTGATCGCGACCTTGGTGCCCACGAGTGCGTTGGTGAGGGTCGACTTCCCCGCGTTGGGGCGGCCGACGAAGCAGGCGAAGCCCGCACGGTGCGGGCTGGTGGACTCGGGGGAACGATCGCTCATACGGGCCATTCTCCCCGATGCGGCTCCCAGCGCCGACCAGATCACGGCAGTGAGGGCGAGCACAGCCGTCAGTGAGGGGTGCGCGGCATCGGCGACACGGCCCTGAGCTGTGGTTCCGTCGGCCCGGGCGTGCACCGTGACGTCGGCCCATTCTGCGCCGGGCGGGCCGTCCCAGCGGGTGTGGAGCCGTACTTCCCGACCCGGCAGCAGTTCGGCGGGCAGCCCGGTGAGCACGCGGGTGAGCAGCGGGCGGCCGAGGGCGCCCGAGGCGGTGAGGGTGGCGCGCGGACGCAGCGTGACGTTGCCGATGTTGTGGAGCGTGTACGCGATCTCCGCCCCGGCGCCGCGCCGGTCCACGGTGACGACTCCCCGGACGGCGAGCGCGGGGGCGGTGGGTCCGCTCACCCACAGGTACAGCCGGGCGGCGACGGCCTGCCGGACGCCGATCCCCTCGGCGGTGCCGGTCGCGGGCCCGTCGTCCAGGGCCACGATGGCGCCGGGATGGTCCCCGGGCTCCGCCCGCGCGGGGTCTGGGACGGAGCCCCGATCCTCTAGCCCCGCCGGCACTTGAGTCGCAGGATGCGGGGCGGCGCCCCGATCCTTCAGCCCCGCCGGCACGTGAGGCGCGGGGTCCGGGGCGGAGCCCCGGGAAACGGAGAAAGGGCGGGGCCGGGGACGGCTCCGCGCAGCCGCAGCCACCGCCGCACACGGGCCGTCACGACAGGGTCAGCGTCAGAACCGCCGTGTACGCCCCCGGCGGGGTGTACGCCGGCACCCGCAGCGTCACCGCCGCGTCGACCGTGAACGTCCCGCCGACCAGCGGGGCATCAGCGGTGGACGCGAGGACCGCGCCGTCCGGTCCGACCACGCCCGCGCTGCCCGGTGTACAGGGGCTCTTGCTGCCCGCGGCCGCCACGCACGACGGGGTCCAGGACAGGGACGCACCCGGGATGCGGACACCGCCCGGTCCCGTGAAGTCGGTGACCTTCCCGATCAGCGACCAGCCGGCCGGGCCACCGCGGGCGTCGGTGACGGTCACGGTCCCGATCCGGCCGGGAGCGGCGCCGCCGTCGCCGTACGGGACCGCACCGAGGGTGATGGCCTCGCCCGTCTGGGCCATGCCGAGTGCGCCCGGTTCGACGGTTGCCGTGACCTGCTGGATGCCCGTCGGCGGCGGGGTGGCCTCGACGGCGTCGATGACCGTGTACGCGGCCGGCCCGGAGCCCCGCCGCGCCGACCATGCCACGCCCTCGTAGGCGATCACCGCGGTGGTGGCCTTGTCCGTGACCGGCAGCTGTATCAGGGCCGTGCCCCGTTCGTCGGCGGTGGCGGTCGCCCGGTCGGCGGTCTCGGCGGCGCCCGCCCGCCCGGCCACCGTCACGGTCGCGCCCGGCGGGAAGCCGGCAGCGGTGACCTCGACCTCGGCGCCCGGTCTTCCGTACGCGGCGGCGAGGAGGACGCTGCGCAGGTTGGCCGTGGGCAGCTCGGTCGCGGTCAGGCGTTCGGCGACGGGAGCGGCGGACGGTTCGGCGGCGGTGCAGGTGGTGCCGAGGTCCAGCAGGTGGCTGGTGTGCAGGGTGTAGTCGCCCGGGGACAGGGTGATCTCGCCGGGCGCGGTGACGGTGAAGGTGCCGGTCATGGTGACGGCCGGGAGGGGACCGCCGGGCCGGACGGGGTCGTTGCGCTTGGCGCCGGTCACGGTGACCTCGCCGCTTTGGGCACCGGACAGGAGGATCCGGCCGGTCGGGGTCAGTGCGTCGGCGGGCAGCTCACCGCCGAGGGGGTTCACTGCGGGCGTCGCGAGCACCTGGTAGGTCACGATGACGGTGTCGCCGACCCGCGGGGTGGGGTCGCCGACGGTGATCCGGGCGGTGGTCGGCCCGTCGGCGGGCGGGAGTCCGGCCTCCTGGGGCGCCAGGCACTGCGTCGGGAAGGTCACCTGGCCGGGCGGTGTTTCCCCTTCGGCCGCGGCAGGGGCGCTCAGGGCGCCCCCGGTCGTCGCCGCGAGCACGGCCATGCCGACGGCTGCCGACCATCTCCGGTTCCGCGCCCTTGTTCGCATTGTGCGCCCCCTGGGTTCCCTCGCGCCGAGCCCTGCGCAGGGGGCCATTCACGAGCGGGCGACGGGAGAAGTCAATGCACGGGCCCGGCATGGACTGATGGGCCATCAGAAGATGGCGGGGTGCCGCTACGGGTGGGGTTCACGAGGCTCCGGAGGCTGCGGGGCCGACGGGCCGGCGGACACGCGGAACGTGCGCCGGTACGCGGTCGGGCTGACCCCCAGCGCCGCCTGCACGTGCTTGCGCAGCGACTGCTCCGTACCGAAGCCGCTCTCCCGCGCCACCTGTTCCATCGGCAGCTCCGTCTGCTCGAGCAGCCGCCGGGCCCGCTCCACCCGCTGGCCGGTGATCCACTGACCGGGGCTGACGCCCGCCTCCTCCCGGAAACGGCGCGTGAACGTCCTTACCGACATGGCCTCCTGCCGGGCCAGGTCGGTGAGGCTGAGCGGCTCGTGCAGCCGGTCCAGCACCCACGCGCGGGCCGCCGTGGTGCTGGCGAGCTGCGGCTCCGGCACCGGGCGATCGACGAACTGCGCCTGCCCGCCCTCGCGGTGGGGCGGTACGACGGTCCGCCGGGCCGCGTCGTTCGCGATGGCCGCACCGTGGTCGCGGCGCACGATGTGCAGGCACAGGTCGATGCCGGCGGCCACCCCGGCGGAGGTCAGGACGTCCCCGTCGTCGGTGTAGAGCACGCCCGGGTCGACCCGTACGGCGGGGAAGAGACGCTGGAAGTGTTCGGCGGACGCCCAGTGGGTCGTCGCCGGGCGTCCGTCCAGGTACCCGGCGGCGGCCAACACGTAGCCGCCGGTGCAGATGGAGACGAGCCGCGTGCCGGGCCGGATGTGGGCGAGGGCCGCGGCGAGCTCGTCGGTCAGCGTGCCGTGCTCGTGTACCGGGCCGAGTTCGTAGGAGGCCGGCACCACCACCGTGTCGGCGGTGGCGAGCAGTTCGGGACCGTGTTCGACGTGGATCGCGAAGTCGGCGTCCGTGCGCACGGGCCCGGGGGCGAGCCCGCACGTGAGGATCTCGTACAGCGGCCGCCCGGCCGGATCCTTGGCCCGCCCGAAGATCCGGTGCGGGATGCCGAGCTCGAAGGGGAGCAGCCCGGCGAGGGCGAGGACGACGACGCGGTGCGGCAACTCCATGGCCCGATCGTACCGAAGGGTGACAGTCAGGCCACTGTCGTGCGGTACCACGCACGCCGGAAGCTGTCGGCGTGACCCAGACAGCCCCCGCCTCGAACGCCGCCTCGAACGCCGCCTCCGCCGTCCCCACGGGCCCCCGCTCCCCGCGGCGGGCCCGACGCGTCCACCGCGCCTGGTTCGTCGCGGCCGTCGCCTTCGTGACGATCATCGGCGCCGCCGGCTTCGCCTCCCTGCCCGGACTGCTCATCGAGCCGCTGCACCGGGAGTTCGCCTGGTCGCGCGCCACCGTCGGCCTCGCCGTCTCCGTGAACCTCGCGCTGTACGGGCTCACCGCGCCCTTCGCCGCCGCGCTGATGGACCGCTTCGGCATCCGCCGGGTCGTGGCGCTGGCCCTGATCGTCATCGCCGGCGGCTCGGTGGCCACGGTGTGGATGACTGCGTCATGGCAGCTGGTGCTGTGCTGGGGGGTGCTGGTGGGTCTCGGCAGCGGCTCGATGGCCCTGGCCTTCGCGGCGACGGTGACCAACCGCTGGTTCACCGCCCGGCGCGGCCTGGTCACGGGCATTCTGACCGCGGCGGGGGCCTCCGGCCAGCTGGTCTTCCTGCCCCTGCTGGCCTGGCTGGTGGATCACCACGGCTGGCGCCCGGCGACGGTGACGGTCTCGCTCGCGGCGCTGGCCGTCGTCCCCTTCGTGTGGCTGCTGCTGCACGACCACCCGGCGGACGTCGGGCTGGCGCCGTACGGCGGCACGTACGCGCAGAAGCCGGCCCCGGTCCCGGGCGCGGCCCGGCGGGCGCTGAAGGTGCTGTTCGACGCGGCCCGCACGGGCCCCTTCTGGCTGCTCGCCGGCACCTTCGCGATCTGCGGGGCCTCGACCAACGGGCTGGTCAGGACGCACTTCGTGCCCGCGGCGCACGACCACGGCATGCCGGTCACGGCGGCCGCCGGGCTGCTGGCGGTGATCGGGGTGTTCGACGTGGTCGGCACGGTGGCCTCGGGCTGGTTCACGGACCGCTTCGAAGCCCGGCGGCTGCTGGCCGTCTACTACGCCCTGCGCGGGATCTCGCTGCTCTTCCTGCCGATCCTGCTGGCGCCCTCGGTGCAGCCGCCGCTGATCTTCTTCATCGTCTTCTACGGCCTGGACTGGGTCGCGACCGTCCCGCCGACGATCGCGCTGTGCCGCGAGCACTACGGGGACGACGGCGCGATCGTCTTCGGCTGGGTGCTGGCCTCGCACCAGGTCGGCGCAGCGGCGGTGGCCTTCCTCGGTGGCCTGGCGCGCGATGTGACCGGCTCGTACGACGTCGTCTGGTACGCCTCGGGCGCCCTGTGCGCGATGGCCGCACTGATGGCGATGGTCATCCGCCGCCGCTAGGGCGGGTCTTTCGGATCTTGCCGGGCCCGCGCTGCCCGGCACCGCACCTCGCGGCGTGGTCGGGGCTCCCGAGCACGTCCAGTACGAGGGAAGCTCCTCCGCCTTGCGATGCACGGCACCGGACGACGCGGGCTCGGCCGACACGATCCGAAAGACACGCCCCAGCCTCCGGCGGGCGGACGGAGACCCGGCGCGAGCCCGTGCGGGCCGGCGCATCCGACACCGCGGACATCTCGAGAACGGCCGCGGCGCTTCGCCCCCGAGGCGCCGGCGGACCGGCCGGGCCCCGGCCCGCCAAGAGGTCGGCGGGGACAGCCCCGGCCGTCCGCCGCACACCCCGGCTCCGCAGACGTGCGGCCCGCAGGAACCCGTATCCCTCCGCGGTCATCCCGCCGCAGGCCGGCAGGAGCTGTCCGGCCGTCGCACGCTGCGACTCGGCACCGTGACGCCGTCGGGTCCCGGGCACCGGCCCGCACCGCTCGGCCGCCCTCCCGCCGGGGCCGGCCCGGCCGACGAGGTCGGCAGGCCGGTCGGATCAAGGTCCCGCCGAAGGCCACCGGCCCGAAACGGCCCGCCGCGCGCCCCGCAGGGCCCGGGCAACCGGCCCGCACCGCTCCGCGGCCCTTCCGCCGGGAGGCCGGCGGCCGGGCGCCGATCGGTGCAGGTCCCGCGCCCTAGCGGCCGGCCGGGGTGGTGGACTTAAGGGTGCCGTCGGGGCCCGCCAGCAGCACCGGGGTGTCCGGGCCGCCGAGGTCGCGGACGGCCGCGCGGTCCGCCTCGGCAGGGGCGTCGGCCGCGCTGACGACGGCGGCCGCCTCCAGGGAGCGCGCCCCGCTCGCCACGGCCATCGCGACGGCGGTCTGCAGCGCGCTCAGCTTGAGGGAGTCGAGCTCCACCGTCCCGGCGACGTAGGTGCGGCCCGTCTCGTCGCGCACCGCCGCCCCCTCGGGCACGGCGTTGCGGGCCCGGGCGCTGCGCGCCAGCGTGATGATCTTGCTGTCCTCGGGGTCGATCCCGGTGCTCTCCGTCATGGTCGAAAGCATAGGGAGCACCCCCGCCGGGCCCTGCAACGACCCCGCCGGGACGCCTCCCCCCGCTTCACCCAGGAGCCGGGGGGGGAGGCGCAGGCCGCGCCGTCGCGTCACGGCCGTCGCGTCACGGCCGGTCGAGCCGCAGCCGCTCCGCCCTCGGCAGGCCCGCCACCACCAGGTCGTACGAGTCCTCCACCAGCTCGCGCACCAGCCGGTCCGGCAGGCCGCCCGGGCCGCCCGCCGTCACCGTGTTCCAGTGCCGCTTGTTCATGTGGTAGCCCGGCACGATCGCCTCGTGCTCCTCACGCAGCCGCACTGCCAGCTCCGGGTCGCACTTGAGGTTGACCTTCAGCGGCTCCGCGTCCAGCGCGGTGAGCGCGAACACCTTGCCCAGCACCTTGAACACCGAGGTCTCCGGCGTGAAGGGGAACTCCTCCACCGCCGCGTTGAAGCCCAGACAGAACTCCCGCAACTGCGCCGGGGTCATTCCCCCTCCTCCCCCGCGGACTCGGCCGCGGCCGCCACCGGTTCCACGAGCACCGTCACGATCTTGTTCCGCCGCCCCGCCGGGGACTCGGCCGTCAGCCGCAGCGGACGGCCGTCCGGCAGTTCCACCACCGCCGTGGCGCCCGCGATCGGCACCCGGCCCAGCGCCTTCGCCAGCAGACCGCCGACCGTCTCCACGTCCTCGTCGTCGAAGGCCTCGACCTTGAACAGCTCACCGAGATCGGTGATGTCCAGACGCGCGGTGACCCGGTAGCGGTCCTCTCCCAGGTCTTCCACCGGCGGAAGCTCCCGGTCGTACTCGTCCGTGATCTCGCCGACGATCTCCTCGAGGATGTCCTCGATGGTGACGATGCCGGCCGTGCCGCCGTACTCGTCGATCACGACGGCCACGTGGTTGCGCACCTGCTGCATCTCGCGGAGCAGATCGCCCGCGTTCTTGGTGTCGGGCACGAAGACGGCCGGCCGCATCGCCGTCGAGACCAGGTCGGCCTCCGCCTCCCGGCTGATGTGCGTCTTGCGGACCAGGTCCTTCAGGTAGACGATCCCGACGATGTCGTCCTCGTTCTCCCCGGTCACCGGGATGCGCGAGAATCCGGACCGCAGGGCGAGGGTGGTCGCCTGACGGACCGTCTTGTACCGCTCGATGCAGACCAGGTCGGTGCGCGGGACCATCACCTCGCGCACCAGCGTGTCGCCGAGCTCGAAGATCTGGTGCACCATCCGGCGCTCGTCGTCCTCGATCAGCGATTCCCGCTCCGCGAGGTCCACCATCGCGCGCAGCTCGGCCTCGGAGGCGAACGGCCCCTTGCGGAAGCCCTTCCCGGGCGTGAGGGCGTTGCCGATGAGGATCAGCAGTTGCGGGATCGGCCCCATGACCCTGGCCAGCGGGACGAGGACGTACGCGGCGGCCGTCGCGGTGTTCAGCGGGTGCTGGCGGCCGATCGTGCGCGGGGAGACGCCCACGGCGACGAAGGAGACCAGCACCATCACGGCGATCGCCACGAGCAGCGCGGTCCAGTTCTCACCGAACTCGTCGAGGCAGACGTAGGTGACGAGCACCCCCGCCGCCATCTCGCAGGTGACCCGGACCAGCAGCGCCACGTTGAGGTAGCGGGTGGGGTCGCCGGCGACCTGGGCGAGCTTCTCGCTGCCCCGCCGGCCCTCCCGTACGGCCTGCTCGGCGCGGAAGCTGGAGATGCGGGCGATGCCGGACTCGGCGCACGCCGCGAACCACGCCACCACCACCAGCAGCACCGCCCCGGTGATCAGCTGGGGTGCGTTCACGAGACGGTCGGAGCCGGGGACGGTCCGGTGAGGCCGCGCTCACCGCGCCAGCCGTCGACGATGGCCGCCTGGAGGCCGAACATCTCGGCCTTCTCGTCCGGCTCCTCGTGGTCGTAACCGAGGAGGTGCAGCACTCCGTGGACGGTCAGGAGCTGGAGCTCCTCGTCCATGGAGTGCTGCGTCGGGGCTTCCTCGCCCTGCCTCTTCGCCACTTCGGGACAGAGCACGATGTCGCCGAGGAGCCCCTGCGGGGGCTCCTCTTCGTCCTTCGCCGGCGGCCGGAGCTCGTCCATCGGGAAGGACATGACGTCGGTCGGCCCGGGCAGGTCCATCCACTGGATGTGGAGCTGCTCCATCGCGTCCTCGTCGATGACGATGACGGAGAGCTCCGAGAGCGGGTGGATCCGCATCCGGGTGAGCGCGTAGCGGGCGATGTCGAGGATCGCCTGCTCGTCGACCTCGGTTCCGGACTCGTTGTTGACGTCGATCGACATGGTGCGCTGAGTTCTACTTCCGCTGGTGGCCGTTCGCGGCCTGCTGCTGGCCGTCGTCGTACTTCTCGTACGCGTCGACGATACGGCCGACCAGCTTGTGGCGGACGACATCCTCGGACGTGAGCCGCGAGAAATGAACGTCCGGGACGCCGTCGAGGATCTCCTGGACCTGACGCAGACCGCTCTTGGCGCCGCCCGGCAGGTCGATCTGCGTGACGTCACCCGTGACGACGATCTTCGAGTCGAAGCCGAGCCGGGTCAGGAACATCTTCATCTGCTCGGCGGTCGTGTTCTGCGCCTCGTCGAGGACGACGAACGCGTCATTGAGGGTGCGTCCCCTCATATAGGCCAGGGGCGCCACCTCGATGGTCCCGGCGGCCATGAGCCGCGGAATCGAGTCAGGGTCGAGCATGTCGTGCAGCGCGTCGTAGAGCGGGCGCAGATACGGGTCGATCTTGTCGAAGAGGGTGCCCGGCAGGAATCCGAGCCGCTCCCCCGCCTCGACGGCGGGCCGCGTCAGGATGATCCGGCTGACCTGCTTGGACTGCAGGGCCTGGACCGCCTTGGCCATGGCGAGGTAGGTCTTGCCCGTACCGGCGGGGCCGATGCCGAAGACGATCGTGTTCTTGTCGATCGCGTCGACGTACCGCTTCTGGTTGAGGGTCTTGGGTCGGATGGTGCGGCCGCGGCTGGAGAGGATGTTCTGGGTGAGCACCTCGGCGGGAGTCTCCGCGGGTCCGTCGCCGTTCCCGTTGGCGCTCGCCTGGAGCATGGCGATCGAGCGTTCCACTGCGTCCTCCGTCATCGGCTGCCCGGTGCGGAGCACCAGCATCATCTCGTCGAACAGTCGCTGGATCAGGGCGACTTCCGCCGCTTCGCCGACCGCGCTGACCTGATTGCCCCGAACATGGATGTCCGTCTTCGGGAAGGCCTTCTCGATCACGCGCAACAGGGCGTCACCCGAGCCGAGCACCGTGACCATCGGGTGCGTGGCCGGAACGGTGAAGTGGGCTCGCGCCTGCCCCGGCGCAGGGATCTGGGCTGTGGGTGTCTGAGTCATGGGCCGGCACTGTGGCCTGCACATACCTCCCGCTGAGGGGCCTCGCCGATCGACGACCTCCGGAGTACCAAGCGTACGTCTCCGCCGCGGCTTCCCCGAGAGGTTTTACCGGCCGCCTGCGGACCCCCGCGTTCGGGCGCCGGCGACGTGTGACTACGCGGAGTGCCGGAAGCCGATCGTCGGTACGGCTCTGCGGCGGGCCGCCGGGCTCGACCCCGGCGGGATCAGGTCGTCCAGGAAGCCGTAGCGGCCGCGCAGGGTCTCCGGGGCGGCCCGCCACCAGTGGGCCACCTCGGGCCAGCCCGGGGCCGACAGGGAGCCGCCGAACTCCTGGACCGACAGGGCCGCAGTCAGCCCGGCGAAGGCCAGGCGGTCCGCGAGCGGCCAGCCCGCCAGGGTGCCGGTGACGAAGCCCGCCACGTACACGTCCCCCGCGCCCGTCGGGTCGAGCTCGTCCACCGTGATCCCCGGGACGTGCGCCGTCTCCCCGGTGCGCCCGTCGACCGCGTACGAGCCCTCCGCGCCCATCGTGACCACCGCGATCGGCACCCTCTCCGCCAGCGCCCTGGCCGCCGCCCTCGGACAGTCCGTCCGGGTGTACCGCATGGCCTCGCCCGCGTTCGGCAGGAAGGCCTCGCAGTGCTCCAGGTCGGCCAGGGCGCCCAGGTCCCACCGCCCGCTCTCGTCCCACCCCACGTCCGCGAAGATCTGCGAGCCGCGCCGGGCGGCCTCGCCGATCCACTGCTCGCCGCGGCCGGACCCCAGCGCGGCCACGGCCGCACGGGCCCTCGGCGGGCACTGCGGGAAGGGGCCGGGGCCCGCCGGCGGAGGGGCCTCGTGGCCGTGCGAGACCATGGTGCGCTCGCCCTCGTAGGCCATGGAGACCGTGACGGGGCTGTGCCAGCCGGGGATGGTCCGCGACATGGACAGATCGATGCCCTCGCCCTGTTCCAGGGCGTCCCAGCAGTACTCGCCGTAGTGGTCGTCCCCGAAGGCGGCGGCCAGCGAGGTGCGCAGGCCGAGCCGGGCCAGGGCGGTCGCCATGTTGGCGACGCCGCCGGGGCTGGAGCCCATGCCGCGCGCCCAGGACTCCGTGCCGCGCACCGGAGCCGAGTCGAGGCCGGTGAAGATGATGTCGAGGAAGACCGTTCCGGTCAGGAAGACGTCGCAGCCCGGTTCCTCGGGGTCGCGCACGGGACCGAGCGGGTCCACCGCTGCCGCGCGGCTGTCGAAGTCCCTACTGGTCACGGTGTACTCCCCGGTGTTCTCGAAGCGCCGTTTCACTGGAAAGCTGCCAGTTCTGCCCGCCGGGGCGAGAACCAAAACCCAGTGTGGCGCAGATCACCCACCCGTCCGGTCGCGCCGCGGTCGAGGCGCGACCGGACGGGGCCGGTCCCCGGCACCGCGCCCGGCTCAGCCCCGTTTGGGCAACGGCACCCGCACCAGGTCCGCGGCCACCGTCAGCTCCCCCTCGAAGCCCGCCGCACGCGCCTGGAGCTCGAACGCCGACGGGTCCGTGTAGCGCTGCGAGAAGTGCGTCAGCACGAGGTGGCGTACGCCCGCGTCCCGCGCCACCCGCGCCGCCTGGCCGGCGGTGAGGTGTCCGTGGTCGGTGGCCAGCCGTTCGTCCTCGTCGAGGAAGGTCGACTCGATCACCAGCATGTCGCAGCCCTCGGCGAGCGCGTCCACGCCCGGGCAGAGCCGGGTGTCCATGACGAACGCGAACCGCTGGCCGGGCCTGTGCTCGCTGACCTCGTCCAGGGTGACGCCGCCGAGCCGCCCCTCGCGCTGGATGCGGCCGACGTCGGGCCCCTTGATCCCGTGGCGTGCGAGCAGCTCCGGGACCATGCGGCGCCCGTCGGGCTCGGTGATCCGGTAGCCGAAGGATTCCACCGGGTGCGAGAGGCGCCGGGCCTCCAGGACGTACGAGGCCCCGCTCGCCAGCGGCCCGTCCTCGGTCACCGGTTCCTCGCGGAGCGGGACGGTCTCACGGTAGGCCGTGGCGTAGCGCAGCCGGTCGAAGAACTCCTGCCCCGAGGCCGGGTAGTGCGCGGTGACGGGGTGGGGGACCTGGTCGAGGTTGATCCGCTGGATCACCCCGGCGAGGCCGAGGCTGTGGTCACCGTGGAAGTGGGTGATGCAGATCCGGTTGATGTCGTGCGCGGCCACCCCGGCACGCAGCATCTGGCGCTGGGTGCCCTCGCCCGGGTCGAAGAGGATGCCCTCGCCGTCCCAGCGCAGCAGATAGCCGTTGTGGTTGCGGTGGCGGGTGGGTACCTGGCTGGCGGTACCCAGCACCACGAATTCTCGTATGGACACGTGCTATCCGGGGGGCCACTGGAGGCCGCGGCCGCCGAGGACGTGCGCGTGGGCGTGCCAGACGGTCTGGCCGGCGCCGGAGCCGGTGTTGAAGACGATCCGGTAGCCGTACTCGACGATCTTCTCGTCGGCGGCGACCTGCGCGGCCTCACGCAGTATGTCGGCGGCGACGGTCGGCTCGGCGGCGGCGAGGGAGGCCGCGTCGGGGTAGTGCACCTTGGGAATGACGAGCACGTGCGTGGGCGCCTGCGGGTTGATGTCCCGGAAGGCGACGGTGGTCTCGGTCTCCCGGACCACGGTCGCGGGGATGTGCCCCTCGACGATCTTGCAGAACAGGCAGTCGGCCTGCGGTTCCCCGGCCATAGCTGAGCCTCCCGTGACGTTGATCGGTCCGGGCATCGTATCCAGCCCGGCGCCGCCCCGGGGGGCGGCCGATCAACGGCGGCGGGTCAACGGGCGGCGGGTCGACGGCGGCCGGCACGGCCGGTCACGGCGGCCGATCACGGCGGCCGGCCGTCAAGCCCAGCGTCCGGTGCGGGCCAGGAGGACCGCCGTGGCCGCGGTACCCGCCGTGGAGGTGCGCAGGACGGACCGGCCCAGGCGGTAGGGCCGGGCCCCCGCCTCGGCGAAGACCGCCAGCTCCTCCGGGGATACGCCCCCCTCCGGGCCGACCACCAGCACGACGGAACCCGAGGCGGGCAGCTCGGCCGTGGCCAGCGCCCCGGAGGGGGTGTCGCGGTCCTCGTGGAGGACCATCGCCAGGTCGGCGCCGGCCAGCAGCGCCGCGACCTGCTTGGTGGACATGGCCTCGGCCACCTCCGGGAAGCGGACCCGGCGGGACTGCTTGCCCGCCTCCCGGGCCGTGGCCCGCCACTTGGCCAGCGACTTGGCCCCGCGGTCGCCGCGCCACTGCGTGATGCAGCGCGAGGCCTGCCAGGGCACGATGGCGTCCACGCCGGTCTCGGTCATGGTCTCGACGGCCAGCTCGCCGCGGTCACCCTTGGGGAGGGCCTGGACGACCGTGATGCGGACGGGCGGCTCAGGCTCCCGCCCCGCCGAGGACACCGCCACCACGAGCCGGTCCTTGCCCTCCGCCGCCTTGACGACCGCCTCCGCCCAGCCGCCCCGGCCGTCCGTCAGGACCACCGCCTCGCCCGGGTTCAGCCTCTTCACGGACACCGCGTGCCGGCCCTCCGGGCCGTCCAGGACGAACTCCGCTCCCGCGGGGACCTCTTCGACCACGAACACCGGGGCCGTCATGACGCACTCCTCATCTGCATTGCCTTCAACGTGCTCTGCGCCTCGGCCAGTTCGGCCGCCAGCACCTCCACCAGCTCCCCCGCCGGCAGCGCCCGGGCGAGACGGTGCCCCTGCCCCGCCCACAGGGCCATGCCCTGCGGGTCGCCGGCCGCGGCGGCCGCCTTGCGCAGTCCCGAGGTCAGGTGGTGGACCTGCGGGTAGGCGGCCGGGGCGTACGGTCCGTGCTCCCGCATGAAGCGGTTCACCAGCCCGCGTGCCGGCCGGCCGGAGAAGGCCCGGGTCAGCTCCGTCCGGACGAACAGCGGGTCCGTCAGCGCCTTCTTGTGCACCGGGTGCGCACCCGACTCCGGGCACGCCAGGAAGGCCGTCCCGAGCTGCGCCGCCTCCGCGCCCGCCGCCAGCAGCGCCGCGATCTGCGAGCCCCGCATGAGACCGCCCGCCGCGATGATCGGGAGCGCCACGGCCTCCCGTACCTGGGCCACCAGCGCGAGGAGCCCCACCGCCGCCGTGCCGTCGGCCTGGGGGTCGTCCCGATGGGTGCCCTGGTGGCCGCCGGCCTCGACGCCCTGGACGCAGACGGAGTCTGCGCCCGCCTGCTGGGCGGTCCGGGCCTCCTCGACGGAGGTCACCGTGACAACGGTGTACGTACCCGCCTTGCGCAGGGCCGCGAGGGCCGCGGAGGAGGGACAGCCGAACGTGAACGAGACGACCGGCACCGGGTCTTCCAGGAGGATGGCGAGCTTGGCGTCGTAGCCGTCGTCGCTGGTGCCGATGATGTCCTCCTCGGCGAGCGAGATCTCGTACCAGCTGGCCTCACCGGCGAGCTGCCCGCGGTACGCCTCCACGGCGGCCGGGTCGACGTAGCCGGTCTGCGGCATGAAGAGGTTGACCCCGAAGCGGCGACGGGTGAGCGCGCGCACCTGCTTGATCTCCTGGTACATCCCGTCGGCGGTCTTGTAGCCGCCGGCCAGGAAGCCCAGTCCGCCCGCCTCGCACACGGCCGCGGCGAGCGGCGGACAGGAGGCGCCGTCCGCCATGGGAGCCTGCACGATCGGGTACGGGGAGAGACCGTTCGGTGCGGAGGACATGGACTGCATCGTGCCACGTCCCAAGCGGGGGGCCGAATCATGGCATTCGCCTGGCATAGTCCGCTTCCCGGCCGGCCTGCGACCGCCGCCCGGCCCCATGCGACGAGCCCGGCCGGGGAATCCCCTGGCCGGGCTCGTGGCGGTGGTCGCCGTTCGGTCAGCGACCGTTGAACGCGTCCTTCAGGCGGCTGAACAGCCCCTGCTGACCCGGCGCGAACTGGCCCATCGGCCGCTCCTCGCCGCGCAGCTTCGCAAGCTGGCGCAGCAGGTCCTCCTGCTGGGCGTCCAGCTTGCCCGGGGTGGTGACCTCGACGTGCACGATCAGGTCGCCGCGCCCGCCACCGCGCAGGTGGGTGACGCCGCGCCCGTGCAGCGGGATCGCCTGGCCGGAGCCGGTGCCGGGCCGGATGTCGATCTCCTCCAGGCCGTCCAGCGTCTCCAGCGGGCACTTGGTGCCCAGGGCGGCCGCCGTCATCGGGATGGTCACCGTGCAGTGCAGGTCGTCCCCGCGCCGCTGGAAGGTCGGGTGCGCCAGCTCGTGGATCTCCACGTACAGGTCGCCGGCGGGGCCGCCGCCGGGGCCGACCTCGCCCTCGCCCGCGAGCTGGATCCGGGTGCCGTTCTCGACACCGGCGGGGATCTTGACCGTGAGGCTGCGGCGGGAGCGGACCCGGCCGTCGCCCGCGCACTCGGGGCACGGGGTCGGGACGACGGTGCCGAAGCCCTGGCACTGCGGGCAGGGGCGCGAAGTCATGACCTGGCCCAGGAAGGACCGGGTGACCTGCGAGACCTCACCGCGGCCGCGGCACATGTCACACGTCTGCGCCGAGGTGCCGGGAGCGGCGCCTTCGCCGGAGCAGGTGGTGCAGACGACGGCCGTGTCGACCTGGATGTCCTTGGTGGTCCCGAAGGCCGCCTCGTCCAGCTCCAGGTCCAGGCGGATCATGGCGTCCTGGCCGCGGCGGGTCCGCGAGCGCGGGCCGCGCTGCGAGGCCTGGCCGAAGAAGGCGTCCATGATGTCGGAGAAGTTGCCGAATCCGCCCGCGCCGAATCCGCCCGCGCCGCCGCCACCGCCCGAGGAGGAGAGCGGGTCGCCCCCGAGGTCGTAGACCTGCTTCTTCTGCGGGTCCGAGAGCACCTCGTAGGCCGCGTTGATCTCCTTGAAGCGCTCCTGCGTCTTCGGGTCCGGATTCACATCCGGGTGGAGTTCACGCGCGAGGCGACGGAAGGCCTTCTTGATCTCGTCCTGCGATGCGTCGCGGCGCACGCCGAGAACGGCGTAGTAGTCCGTGGCCACTTACGACTCCGCCAGGATCTGTCCGACGTAACGTGCCACTGCGCGTACCGCTCCCATCGTTCCGGGGTAATCCATGCGGGTCGGTCCGACCACGCCGAGCTTGGCGACGGTTTCGCCGCCCGAACCGTAACCGACCGAGACGACGGACGTGGAGTTCAGTCCCTCGTAGGCATTCTCATGCCCGATCCGTACGGCCATTCCCGACTCATTGGCCTCGCCCAGCAGCTTGAGGAGCACGACCTGCTCCTCCAGCGCTTCGAGCACCGGCCTGATCGTCAGGGGAAAATCGTGTCCGAAGCGGGTGAGATTGGCGGTACCGCCGATCATCAGCCGTTCTTCGGCTTCCTCGACCAGGGTTTCGAGGAGCGTCGAGAGCACCGTGGAGACGGTGCCGCGGTCCTCGGCCTCGAAGGATTCGGGCAGGTCCTGGACGAGCGGGGGGACATCGGTGAAGCGACGGCCGACGACCCGGCTGTTGAGCCGGGCCCGCAGGTCGGCGAGCGAGGTCTCGCCGAAGGGGCCCGGGCAGTCGATGAGCCGCTGCTCGACGCGTCCGGTGTCCGTGATCAGTACGAGCATCAGGCGCGCGGGGGCGAGCGAGAGCAGCTCCACGTGCCGGACGGTCGACCGGGTCAGGCTCGGGTACTGGACGACCGCGACCTGCCGGGTGAGCTGTGCGAGCAGGCGCACCGTACGGCCGACGACGTCGTCGAGGTCGACGGCGCCGTCGAGGAAGTTCTGGATGGCCCGGCGCTCGGGCGACGACAGCGGCTTGACCCCCGCCAGCTTGTCGACGAAGAGGCGGTAGCCCTTGTCGGTGGGGATCCGGCCGGCGCTGGTGTGGGGCTGGGCGATGTAGCCCTCCTCCTCCAGCACGGCCATGTCGTTGCGCACGGTGGCGGGCGAGACTCCGAGGCGGTGCCGCTCGGTGAGCGCCTTGGAGCCGACCGGCTCCTCCGTGCCGACGTAGTCCTGGACGATGGCGCGCAGCACTTCGAGTCTGCGTTCGCTGAGCATCGCGCACACCTCCAGCTGTGGTCCGTTGCCGTGTTCTGCCGTGTTCGTTGGCACTCTGGTCGTTCGAGTGCCAGACATCCCCCGCTCAGTGTACGGCCGGGTAGTAAGACCCTGGCAAGGGAGGCCCGCCAGGGTAGCGTCGCGGCATGGACGTGCGATGGGAAGAGGCGGGCTGGGAACGGCTGACCGGACGGGCCGGACGGCGGCGTCTTCCGGTGTGGGACTGCACGGTGGGACTGGTGGTCGGGGACGATTCGGTCCTCCTGATCGACCCCGGCTCGTGTGTGCGGGAGGGTGCGCGGGTACGGGCCGAGGCGGAGCGGCTGACGGGCCGGAGCGTGACCCATATCGCATTCACGCACGGCCATTTCGATCACGTCCTGGGCGGGGCGGCCTTCCCCGGGACCGAGGTGTTCGGTGCGGTCGGGCTGGACGCGCTGCTCGCCTCGGGCCGTGAGGAGCTGCGCCGGGACGCGGTGCGGCACGGACTGGCCGAGGCGGAGGCGGCCGAAGCGGTGGACCTGCTGGTGCTCCCCGGGCATGCGGTGTCGGGCGAGTGGACGCTGGAACTGGGCGGGGTGCAGGTGCTGCTGGCCAATGTGGGGCCCGGGCACACCGGCCACGACCTGGCCGTCTTCGTGCCGGGCGAGCGCGAGGTGGTGTTCTGCGGGGATCTGGTCGAGGAGTCGGGCGAGCCCTCGGCGGGCCCGGACGCGGTGCCCCGGCAGTGGCCCGCCGCCCTGGACCGGATGCTGGCGCTGGGCGGGGACGACGCACTGTACGTGCCAGGTCACGGAGCGGTGGTGCGGGCGGACTACGTCCGTGCGCAACGCGCCACACTGGCGGCTCTTTTCGGCGTGTCGGAGGCGTGACCCGCCCGGCTCTCCTACTGTCGGCCGGATGCGCGAGTACTCCCCCGACCTGACCCCGCAGTGGAAGCGACCCAAGGCCGTGCCGGAGGTGGCGGCGGAACCCGATCTGGTGGTCGAGGTGGCGGGTACGGACTTCTGCGGCGCGGTGGTGGCCTGCGAGGCGGGCACGGTGACCCTGGAGGACCGCTTCGGAAGGCGCCGGGTGTTCCCGATGGAGCCCCGGGGGTTCCTGCTGGAGGGCGCGGTGGTCACCCTGGTCCGCCCCGCCCGGGGGCCGTCGGCACCCGCCCGTACGGCGTCCGGGTCGATCGCCGTCCCGGGCGCCCGGGCGCGGGTGGCCCGGGCGGGCCGGATCTACGTCGAGGGCCGGCACGACGCGGAGCTGGTGGAGCGGGTCTGGGGCGACGACCTGCGGATCGAGGGCGTGGTGGTGGAGTACCTGGAGGGCATCGACGACCTCCCGGCCGTCGTGGCGGAGTTCTCCCCGGCCCCCGACGCTCGCCTGGGGATCCTGGTGGACCACCTGGTGCCGGGCTCGAAGGAGTCCCGTATCGCGGCGTCGGTGACCTCTCCGGACGTCCTGATCGCGGGCCACCCGTACGTGGACGTCTGGCAGGCCGTGAAGCCGTCCGCACTGGGCATCGCCGCATGGCCGGTGGTCCCCCGCGGCCAGGACTGGAAGACGGGCGTCTGCCGGGCCCTGGGCTGGCCGGAGAACACGGGCGCCGCCTGGCGGCACATCCTGTCCCGGGTGACCTCGTACAAGGACCTGGAGCCGACCCTGCTGGGCCGCGTCGAGGAGCTGATCGACTTCGTGACGGCCCCGTAGCGGCGTCATCCGTGCCGCGGACACGCTCACCTTCGGGTGACGGTGCGTAACCGGCCGGGCGGAGGACGCAAGGGTGGTCTTCATGATCACCTTTGCCCTGCGGCAGCGGGTCGTGCTCGTCGCGACCGTGCTCGCCGCCGCCCTTCTGCCGTCCGCGTCGGCGTCGGCCTCCGCGCCCGCCGCGCCGCACGCCGCCCACGCCGCTCACGCCGCTCCTGCGAACTCCTGCCCGCGCGTGGACGACCGCCTCTTCGCCGCCGCGGACCCGCGGGCGGACGTGGCCCGCATCACTCCGACGCCGGCCTGGCGCACCAACTGCAAGCAGCTCTACCGCGCGGACAGCCGCCCGCCGTCGGTCGTCTTCGCCGAGGGCTTCCAACCCAGGGCCACGGTCGACGGACAGTACGACATCGAGCAGTACGTCCTGGTCAACCAGCCGTCCCCGTACGTCTCGACGACCTACGACCACGACCTCTACAAGACGTGGTGGAAGAGCGGCTGGAACTACTACATCGACGCCCCGGGCGGCGTGGACGTCAACCAGACCATCGGTGACACCCACAAGTGGGCCTCGCAGGTCGAGGTCGCCTTCCCCGGCGGCATCGAGCGCTCCTTCATCGTCGCGGTCTGCCCGGTCGACAAGGCGACCAAGACCGAGATCATGAACGAGTGCCAGGACAACCCGTACTACCGGCCCTGGCGGGAGAACTTCCCGGGCTGACCCCCACCCGGCTCCGCACCCCCGCGCGGTGGTTCCGTGTCAGTCCACCAGGTCACGGACCACCGCGTCGGCCAGCAGCCGCCCCTTCAGGGTC
The DNA here is from genome assembly GCF_053610945.1 of Streptomyces sp. NPDC054849. Classification (NCBI taxonomy): domain Bacteria; kingdom Bacillati; phylum Actinomycetota; class Actinomycetes; order Kitasatosporales; family Streptomycetaceae; genus Streptomyces; species Streptomyces sp. NPDC054849. The sequence goes on along the minus strand of NZ_JBSGZI010000078.1, from coordinate 6,200 downwards.
AGCACGGCCCGCCCGGCGCCGTACGGCGCGGCCTCCAGGAGGCCGTCCTCCAGGGCCCTGCGGGAGGCGGCGAGCCCGGCCGGCGCGAGCAGCGACAGCGGGACGCCGTCGACCAGCCGAAGCTCCAGCAGGATGCGCTCCACCCGCCGGTCCTCCTGCGACAGGAGCTCCCGCCCGGCACCGGGCGAGCGACCCTGCGCGAGCGCGGCGGCGTACGCGCCGGGGTGCTTCACGTTCCACCAGCGCACCCCGCCCACGTGCGAGTGCGCGCCCGGGCCCGCGCCCCACCAGTCGGCGCCGCGCCAGTACAGCTCGTTGTGCAGGCAGCGCCCGGCCTCCGAGGTGGCCCAGTTCGAGACCTCGTACCAGGAGTAGCCGGCCTGCGCCATCACCGAGTCCGCGATCAGGTACCGGTCGGCGTGGACGTCGTCGTCCGTCATCGGGACCTCGCCCCGGCGGATCCGCCGCGCCAGCTGCGTGCCCTCCTCGACGATCAGCGCGTAGGCGCTGATGTGGTCAGGCCCGGCCCCCAGCGCCGCCGAGAGCGACGCCCGCCAGTCCTCGTCCGACTCCCCCGGGGTGCCGTAGATCAGGTCCAGGTTGACGTGGTCGAAGCCCGCCGCCCGCGCCTCCGCGACGCACGCCTCCGGGCGTCCGGGCGTGTGGGTGCGGTCGAGCACCTTCAGGACGTGCTGCTTCGCGCTCTGCATGCCGAAGGAGATCCGGTTGAAGCCGCCGGCGCGCAGCTCGGCCAGGTACTGCGGGCCGACCGACTCCGGATTGGCCTCCGTCGTGATCTCGGCGTCCTCGGCCAGGCCGAATTCGTCCCGGATCGCCGCGAGCATCCGCACGAGGTCCGCGGCGGGCAGCAGGGTCGGCGTGCCGCCGCCCACGAACACCGTGCGTACGGCCCTCGGGTCGTCGCCGAGCACCTTCCGGGCGAGGCGGACCTCGTCGATCAGGGTGTCGGCGTAGTTCTCCCGGGAGGCGAGCACACCGCCGGTGCCCCGCAGCTCGGTGGCCGTGTAGGTGTTGAAGTCGCAGTACCCGCAGCGCGTGGCGCAGTACGGGACGTGCAGGTAGAACCCGAGTGGCCGCTCCCCCGCCCCCTCCAGGGCATGCGACGGCAGCGAGCCGTCTTCGGGCATGGGTTCACCGTCGGGCAGTGCGGAAGGCATACCCCCATCATCCCGCACGATTCCCACCCCGCGGACGCCGATCGCACCGCCACCGTCCGAGACGCGGGGTCCGGGCCGCAGCCTCGGGAGACGGGCCCGCACTTCCAGTCCTGCCGGCATTTGAGGCACGGGGTCCGGGGGCGGAGCCCCGGGAGACGGGCCCGCACCCACAGCCCCGCCGGCGTTCGAGGCGCGGGGTCCGGGGCGGAGCCCCGGGAAGCGGCCCGCAGGGGAGTCCGGCCCGGCAGCCCACACCCCAAGCCCCGCCGGGGAGGGGCGGGGTGTGCGGGGCGGTCAGCCGCCCCGCCCCGCCGAGCCCGCGGCATGCGCTACGCCTCGCGCGACCCCTCGTACATCTCCTCGATCAGGTGCTTGAACTCACGCTCGACCACCGGCCGCTTCAGCTTCAGGCTCGGCGTCAGGTCGCCGTGCTCGACGTCCAGGTCGCGGGGCAGCAGCCGGAACTTCTTGACCGTCTGCCAGCGCTGGAGGCCCTCGTTCAGCGTCTGGACGTACGTCTCGATCAGGCGGGTGGTCTCCGGCGCCGCCAGGACCTCCCCGTACGTCTTCCCCTCCAGCCCGTTGTCGGCCGCCCAGCCGAGGATCGACGGCTCGTCGAGGGCGATCAGGGCCGAGCAGAAGTTACGGTCGGCGCCGTGCACGACGATGGTCGACACGTACGGGCAGATCGCCTTGAACTGCCCCTCGATCTCCGCCGGGGCGACGTACTTTCCGCCCGAGGTCTTGATCAGGTCCTTCTTGCGGTCGGTGATGCGCAGGTAGCCGTCGGCCGAGAGCTCGCCGATGTCGCCCGTGTGCAGCCAGCCGTCGGACTCCAGGACCTCGGCGGTCTTCTCCGGCTGCCCGTGGTAGCCCTGCATGATGCCGGGACCGCGCAGCAGGACCTCGCCGTCGTCCGCGATGCGCACCTCGGTGCCGGGGAGCGGCTTGCCGACCGTGCCGGTGCGGTAGGCCTCGCCCGGGTTGACGAAGGAGGCCGCGCTGGACTCGGTCAGGCCGTAGCCCTCCAGGATGTGGATGCCCGCGCCGGAGAAGAAGTAGCCGATGTCGGGGGCCAGGGCGGAGGCGCCGGAGACGGCGGCCCGCAGGTTCCCGCCGAAGGCGTCGCGGAGCTTGGAGAAGACGAGCGCGTCGGCGATCTTGTGCTTGGTGGTGAGGCCGAAGGGGGCACTCGCGCGGCCGGTGCGCCTGAAGTTGTCCTGCGTGACCTTGGCGTACTCGCGGGCGACGCCGACCGACCACTGGAAGATCTTGTACTTGGCACCGCCGGCGACGCGGGCCTTGGCGGCCACGCCGTTGTAGACCTTCTCGAAAATGCGCGGAACGGCGGCCATGTACGTCGGCTGCACGATCGGCAGGTTCTCGATGATCTTGTCGATCCGGCCGTCGACCGCGGTCACGTGTCCCGCCTCGATCTGCCCGGACGTCAGCACCTTGCCGAAGACGTGGGCCAGCGGCAGCCACAGGTACTGGACGTCCTCCTTGCCGATCAGACCGGTGGCGACCATGGCCTTCGCCAGGTACGACCAGTTGTCGTGCAGCAGCCGGACACCCTTGGGGCGGCCGGTCGTACCGGAGGTGTAGATGAGGGTGGCGAGCTGGTCGGAGGTGATCGCCGCGATCCGCTCCTTCACCGCCTCGGGGTGCTTGGCGAGGTACTCCTTGCCGAGCGCCTCCAGATCGGCGAGCGAGAGCACCCAGCCCTCGGGGTCGCCCTCGGCGGCGACCGCGTCGGCGGCCTCCAGGACCACGACGTGGGCGAGCTTCGGCAGGTCCGCGCGACGCTCGCGCGCCTTCGCCAGCTGCTTCGCGTCCTCGGCGATGAGCACCCGGCTCTCGGAGTCCGCGAGGATGAACGCCGACTCGTCGGCGTTGGTGCTGGGGTAGACGGTGGTGACCGCGCCGCCGGCGCACATCACGCCGAGGTCGGAGAGGATCCACTCGACCCGGGTGTTGGAGGCGAGCGCGACGCGGTCCTCGGTCTGGAGGCCGAGGCTGATCAGCCCGCCGGCGATGGCGAAGACGCGCTCGGCCGCCTGGCCCCAGCTGAGCGACTTCCAGTCGTCGGCGGCGTCCTGGCCGCCGGACGAGGGCACCGGGAACCGGTAGGCCTCGTCGTTCGGCGTCGCTGCGACGCGCTCAAGGAAGAGCACCGCCACGCTGGGCGGGCGGTTCTCGAGATAGGTCTGTGTGTCGCTCACGACATCCTCCGGACCGAACCACGCGTCTGCGCGTGGGCGTGGGGCGCATGGGGGCGCTTGGGACTGGCGGGTTTACAGCCGTTGACTCTTTAAACTGGCGAGTAACCGTCGAGCAGTGATCAGACTAGAGGCCCTCCGGCGTGCGCGTAAGAGCTCGCAAGCGGCCGGTTCATAACGAAACAGGCCCCCGCGCGTGTGCGCGGGGGCCTGTTCGCGTCGGGTGACGGCGGGGCTGCTACTTCTTCTTGCCGCCGGACTCGTCACTGGAGAGGACGGCGATGAAGGCCTCCTGCGGGACCTCCACGGACCCGACCATCTTCATCCGCTTCTTGCCTTCCTTCTGCTTCTCCAGCAGCTTCCGCTTACGGGAGATGTCACCGCCGTAGCACTTCGCGAGGACGTCCTTGCGGATGGCGCGGATGGTCTCGCGGGCGATGACGCGGGAGCCGACGGCCGCCTGGATCGGGATCTCGAAGGCCTGCCGCGGGATGAGCTCGCGCAGCTTGGCTACGAGGCGCACGCCGTAGGCGTAGGCGGCGTCCTTGTGCGTGACGGCCGAGAAGGCGTCGACCTTGTCGCCGTGCAGCAGGATGTCGACCTTGACCAGGCTGCCGGCCTGCTCGCCCGTGGGCTCGTAGTCCAGGGAGGCGTAACCGCGCGTCTTGGACTTCAGCTGGTCGAAGAAGTCGAAGACGATCTCCGCGAGCGGGAGGGTGTAGCGGATCTCGACGCGGTCCTCGGAGAGGTAGTCCATCCCGAGGAGGGTGCCGCGACGCTGCTGACACAGCTCCATGATCGCGCCGATGAACTCGGAGGGCGCGAGCAGGGTGGCCCGGACGACCGGCTCGAACACGTCCGAGATCTTGCCCTCGGGGAACTCGCTCGGGTTGGTGACGGAGACTTCCTTGCCGTCCTCCATGACGACCCGGTAGACCACGTTCGGCGCGGTGGCGATCAGGTCGAGGCCGAACTCGCGCTCCAGGCGCTCGCGGACCACGTCCAGGTGGAGCAGGCCGAGGAAGCCGACGCGGAAGCCGAAGCCGAGCGCCGCCGAGGTCTCCGGCTCGTACACGAGCGCGGCGTCGTTGAGCTGGAGCTTGTCGAGGGCCTCACGCAGGTCCGGGTAGTCCGAGCCGTCGAGCGGGTACAGACCCGAGAAGACCATCGGACGCGGGTCCTTGTAGCCGCCGAGGGCCTCGGTCGCGCCGTTGTGCAGGCTGGTGATGGTGTCACCGACCTTGGACTGACGGACGTCCTTCACGCCGGTGATGATGTAGCCCACCTCGCCGACGCCGATGCCGTCGGCCGGGGTCATCTCCGGGGAGGAGACGCCGATCTCCAGCAGCTCGTGGGTGGCGCCGGTGGACATCATCCGGATGCGCTCGCGCTTGTTGAGCTGGCCGTCGACGACACGGACGTAGGTCACGACACCGCGGTACGAGTCGTAGACCGAGTCGAAGATCATGGCGCGGGCCGGGGCGTCCTTGGGGCCGACCGGGGCCGGGACCGTGGCGACGATCTTGTCGAGCAGCGCGTCCACGCCGAGACCGGTCTTCGCCGAGACGCGCAGGACGTCCTCGGGCTGGCAGCCGACCAGGTTCGCGAGCTCCTCGGCGAACTTCTCCGGCTGGGCGGCCGGCAGGTCGATCTTGTTCAGGACCGGGACGATCGCGAGGTCCTTCTCCATCGCCAGGTACAGGTTGGCGAGGGTCTGCGCCTCGATGCCCTGGGCGGCGTCCACGAGCAGGACCGTGCCCTCGCACGCGGCGAGGGAGCGGGAGACCTCGTAGGTGAAGTCGACGTGCCCGGGGGTGTCGATCATGTTGAGGACGTGGGTGGTGCCCTGGTCCTCGCCCGTGGTGGGCGCCCAGGGCAGCCGGACCGCCTGGGACTTGATCGTGATGCCGCGCTCACGCTCGATGTCCATGCGGTCGAGGTACTGGGCGCGCATCTGCCGCTGGTCGACCACACCGGTGAGCTGAAGCATCCGGTCGGCAAGGGTCGACTTGCCGTGGTCGATGTGCGCGATGATGCAGAAGTTGCGGATCAGCGCCGGGTCGGTACGGCTCGGCTCGGGCACGTGGCTGGGGATCGCGGGCACGCAGTGTCCTGATTCTCGGGTCGCAGTCGGAAGCGTTTGCGGAGCGTCGGTGGGAGCGAAAGTCCGGCTCCCGTCGCTCTCGGCGGCGCGCAGTCGGATCTATACGCAGACTCCCATGGTCCCATGAACGGGGCAGTGCGCTCGGTTTGGGCCGCCAGGAGCGTGCCTGGTAGCCTGGGCAGCTGTGTCTCGTATGCCCTCTCAGCTGTCGAGGCACGATCCGAAGAACAAAACTCTGAACCTGAAAAGGCTCTTTCGTGGCGAACATCAAGTCCCAGATCAAGCGGAACAAGACGAACGAGAAGGCGCGCCTGCGCAACAAGGCCGTCAAGTCCTCGCTCAAGACCGCGATCCGCAAGGCCCGCGAGGCCGTCGTCGCCGGTGACGTCGAGAAGGCCACCGTGGCTTCTCGCGATGCCGCGCGTGCGCTCGACAAGGCTGTCTCGAAGGGTGTCATCCACAAGAACGCCGCCGCCAACAAGAAGTCGGCGCTGGCCACCAAGGTTGCCTCCCTGCAGGGCTGAGCTCCCTGATGTGATCGCCGGATAGGGATCCAGCGGGCCCTCTCTCCCGCTCCTGACCGGCACCCCGCGCCGCACACGAAGCGTTCGCCACGCGGGTGCGGTGCAACCGAGCAGTGACCGAAGGCCCCGGCCGCCACCCTTCCCCAGGGTGGTGGCCGGGGCCTTCGCGTTGTCC